>CAZLES010000033.1:0-8245 GCA_964558615.1 uncultured Zetaproteobacteria bacterium | reverse complement strand
CCTCTTGGTTTAAGGCTGTGGAAGCCATGGCGAAAATCAGCAACCAAACCTTGGAGCAAGACAGCCTTGATAATATATTAAAAGGCTTTGTTAGCTTGGGTTGCAAGGTGGTAGGAAAAGACAGCTATCAATACGCCTGCTTTTGCTCTGCTGAGAATATGAAGCAGGTGTTGCACGGTATGGGGCAGGATGCGTTGCGAGAGTTGGCGGATGAAAAGGGTGATGTAGTGTTATCATGTCAATACTGTAAACAGACACATCGGGTGAATATTAACAATCAAGAGGGTGAAGATGCGGCTTAGTGCTGAATTTAGAGCGCAATATGTGCAACATGAAATGCGAACTCATGGACGCAAGAATGGTTTTGTAACAGCAGGGCAAGAAGCAAGGCTATTGAAATGGTTGCCTAAGATTGGTTTACCCAAAGATAAAACATTACATGAGGCTGATATAGATAGAAATAAACCTGTTGTCATGGAAATTGGTTTTGGTAATGGCGATTTTTTGGTGTATTTGGCTGAAAAGCACCCAGACTGGACATTGATTGGCGTGGAAATTTATTTGCCAGGTGTGGCTAAAGCTGTGGGTCGTCTGGAAGATGCGGGTGTGATTGAGCGGGTCAGGATTACACAGCTTCCAGCACAATATGTGCTTGAACATCAGGTATCTGAGGCACAGTTAGATGGTGTGTTTATCAACCATCCTGACCCTTGGCCCAAGGCTAGGCATCACAAGCGTCGCATTATTCAAAAAGACTTTGCGTTGTTACTTGTATCACGGTTGAAAGTAGGAGGCTTTATTAAGCTTGCCAGTGATATACCTGAAATGGCGGAGTGGATGCGGGATATACTAGACCAAACACCAAGCCTGGAAAATGTAGCTGGCATTGGTGGATTTGTGGAGCGCGACAGTGATAGGGTAGTCACCAAATTTGAACAACGTGGATTAAAAGCGGGGAGACCCAGCCAGTTTTTACATTATGTCAAAGTTGATAGATAAGGAAATTGTATCTACACTGATGCTTGAAGATACATGATTGAAGCTTGATTGGCGTTAGAGGGGAGAACATATGGATATTTCAGAGTTATTGGCATTTGCGGTAAAAAACGGAGCATCGGATTTGCATGTTTCCGCTGGAGAAGCTCCCATGATTCGTATCAACGGGGATATGACCAAGATCAAAATGCCCGCACTGGAAGACAAACAGGTTCAGGCCATGGTTTATGACATCATGAATGATGACCAGCGCAAGCATTTTGAAGAATTTAAGGACCTGGACTTTTCTTTCGCGCTTGGTGATATTGCCCGCTTTCGTGTCAACTGTTTCTGGCAAAATCGTGGTATGTCCGCGGTGTTTCGTACGATTCCCACCGAAGTGCTTACACTGGACCAGCTCAACGCGCCAGAACTTTTCAAAGAGCTTGCCATGATGCCCAGAGGTATTTGCCTGGTGACGGGGCCAACAGGATCAGGTAAGTCCACCACACTGGCGGCCATGCTGGACTATCGTAATGAAAATGAAAAAGGCCATATTTTAACTGTTGAAGACCCGATTGAATTTGTACATCAAACCAAAAACTCGCTGATTTCCCAGCGCGAGGTAGGGCCACACACCAAATCTTTTGCTACAGCGCTCAAAGGCGCGTTGCGTGAAGACCCTGATGTGATTCTGGTGGGTGAAATGCGGGACTTGGAAACCATCAGCTTAGCGCTCACCGCGGCGGAAACAGGGCATATGGTCTTTGGTACACTGCATACATCTTCAGCGCCAAAAACCATTGACCGTATTATTGATGTGTTCCCATCTGCTGAAAAGGATATGGTCAGAGCCATGCTTTCAGAATCATTAAGAGCTGTGATTTCGCAGACACTGCTCAAAACCATGGACGGCAAGAGTCGTATTGCGGCGCATGAGATTATGCTGGGCAACCCCGCGATTCGTAACCTTATCCGTGAGAACAAATTGGCTCAGATGGTATCTGTGATGCAAACAGGGCAACGTGAAGGGATGCAAACCCTGGATATGTGTTTGCAAGACCTGGTACGGCAACGCAAAATATCGCAAGCGGCAGCGCTTGAGAAAGCGCAAAACAAAAAATTATTTGGCGGGTAAAAGATGATGAGCGCACAAGCACCAGAACAAAAAATATCAATCAAACAACTGTTGCAAATCATGGTCAAACAAGATGCTTCTGATTTGTATATCACATCGGAAATGCCGCCTTCATATCGTATCAACTCCAAAGTTGTACCGCTCAAACAAGCGCCACTAACCGCAGTGCAATGTGAGCAGTTGGCCAATGCCGTAATGTCGGAGAAGCAAAAAGCTGAATTTTCCGAAACCATGGAAATGAATCTGGCCATTGCTTATGAGGGCATGGGCAGGTTTCGGGTAAACATTTTCAGGCAGCGTGGAGACGTGGGTATGGTGATTCGTAAAATCACCACGGAAGTGCCTACGATTGATGAGTTAAAGCTGCCACAAGTATTCAAAGACATCATTATGAACAAGCGAGGCCTTATTATCATGGTGGGCGCGACAAGCTCAGGTAAGTCCACATCGCTTGCCGCCATGATTGATCACCGTAATAAAAATGTGGCCGGTCATATTATTACCATTGAAGACCCGATTGAGTTTGTGCATAAGCATCAAAAATCAGTGGTGACACAACGTGAGGTAGGAACGGACACACTGGATTTTCAGCACGCATTGAAGAATGCCCTGCGCCAGGCACCAGATTTGATTTTGGTGGGCGAGATTCGGGACAGGGAAACCATGGAACATGCCTTGGAGTTTGCGGAAACGGGTCATGTGTGCGTGGCAACCTTGCACGCAAACAACTCCAATCAGGCCCTGGAGCGTATCCGCAACTTCTTCCCCGAAGAGTTACACCTACAGGTGCAGTTGAATTTGGCCATGAATATGAAAGCCATTTTATCGCAACGCTTGGTGCGCACAGTTGATGGTGGGCGTACTGTAGCCACTGAAATCCTGGTGAACACGGCAAGGGTGGCGGATCAAATCAGTAAATGGGATATTATGGGCATCAAGGAAACCATGATGAATGGTCGCAACTATGGCATGAAAACCTTTGACCAGGATCTTTTGGCATTATGGAAAGAAGGGCGTATTGAAGAAGACGAAGCCCTGAAAAATGCTGACGCGGTGAATGACTTACGCCTGAGCATGAAAATGGCGCGCCTGGAATCTACGGATGGCGAGAAGGGAAGCAGTCTGGATCAGCTTACTTCAGGTAGCTCTGATTTGTCGATTTAGGAGTATAGGGGTTTTGCATGAGTGATTGGCATATGATTGATGATTTGCTGTTGGCAGCCAACAAACATGGCGCGTCAGATTTGATTGTGCGTACGGGTGACAGGGTTAGAATGCGTATCAATGGTGCTGTGATTACCGTGTCTCCAGAGCAAATCCCCGTGCAAAGCAGGAAACAAGTCAAAGCCATGATTCAGCATATGCTGCGCAATCATCATGAGCCGATTGATATTGAAAAGCTTAAAAGCTTTGATTTTCACTATTCTTTGGAAAAGGTGGCGCATTTTCGTATTCATATGATGCGTACCAATGGTGATTTTGGTATTGTGGCCAGGGTTATCCCCAAGAAGATACCAAGCTTTGAAGAGTTGCATTTGCCACCAGTGATTCGTGAAATCTCGGAAAACAGGAATGGGCTTGTGATTATCGCAGGGGCAACAGGTTCTGGGAAGTCCACGACCATGGCAGCCATGCTGGATCATATTATTGACCATCGCTCTGTACATGTGGTCACTATTGAAGACCCTATGGAGTTTCGCTACAACACGGATAAAAAGGGTACAGTCTGTCAGCGTCAACTGGGTGAAGATGTTGAAACCTATGCGGATGGTTTGTCGGATGCCTTGCGTGAAGCACCTGATATTATTGTGGCAGGTGAGGCCAGAGACAGGGAAGTGATTCAGTTGGCCTTGCAGGCATCCGAGACAGGGCATCTGGTCATGGTGACAGTACACGCAACCACAGCTGTGGGCACCATGCAACGCTTGATGTCAGCGTTTGGCCTGGATGAACAGGATGCGATTCGGGAGCGCTTGGGTCAGAATCTAAGAGCGATTGTCGTGCAAAAGCTTTTACCTAAGAAAAATGGCAAAGGGCGGATTGCCGCTCTGGAAGTATTGATTTGTAATTCAGTGATTCGCCATTATATTTTTGAGAATCGTTTGAATGATATTCCCAAAGCCATTGAAGAAGGTACAACCATTTACGGAAGCCAAACCTTTGACCAGCATTTGCAACAAATGGTTGAAAAAGATTTGGTGGAATATGAAGAAGCCCTGGCTAATGCTGTGCAGCAGGAAGACTTTGTGATGCGCATGGGCAGAGAAGTAGAGGTATAAGGAATACAATATGCCAAGCTTCGATATTGTTTGTGATTGTGATATGCAGGAAATGGATAACGTGGTCAATCAGGTGCGAAAGGAAATAACAACGCGTTATGACTTCAAGCACAGTAAGGCTTCCATTACATGGGAAGATGGTGTGATTAAGTTGATTGGTGATGATGTGAACAACCTCAATACCGTGTGTGAAATCCTGAGAGCAAAAATGGTGCGGCGTAAGCTGGACCCTAAGCTATTGGCTTATGGTGAGCCTGAACACGCGGCAGGGGACACCAAGCGTCAAATGATTACTATAAAGCAGGGTGTAGATCAAGAACTGGCCAAAAGAATTGTAAAACGTATCAAACAGGAAAAAATGAAGCTACAGGCCGCAATTCAAGGCGAGCAAGTGCGTGTGACAGGAAAAAAACGTGATGACTTGCAGGCAGCCATAGCACTGATTCGTGATATGGATGCGGATAGACCTTTGCAGTTTACCAATTTCAGAGATTAACCCTTATGACGCAGAATACCCCGCTTAAAGCCATTGCTTTGGTGGGCGCAACAGGAACAGGAAAATCATCACTGGCCATGGGCTTAGCAAAGGATAAGGATGTATGCCTTATTTCTTGTGATTCCATGCAGGTGTATCAAGGCCTAGATATTGGCACATCCAAAGCCAGCAAGGAAGAGCAGGCATGCGTGCGTCATGAATTAATTGATTGCACAGATGTTCACCACATCTGGAACGCGCAACGATGGGCGGATGCCGCAAGAGCCATCATACAGCGTGAAAATGCGCAAGGGAAAGTCCCCTTGATTGTTGGTGGAACGGGCATGTACCTTAAAGCTCTTACGCATGGTTTTGCCGATATTCCTGCTGAGAAAGAAGGAGTGCGCCAACATTTTGAGGCGCTGCGAGCAGAACATGGCACACCCTATTTACATGCCATGTTAGCAGATGTGGACCCTACGCTAGCAAAGCGCCTACCCTTGCATGATACGCAAAGGGTTATCCGTGGCCTTTGCGTGTATCAAAGTACAGGTGTTCCGCTTTCTGATTGGCATGCACAACAACAGCAGAGTACAGAACAAGCCAAACAACAGTTGGATTGTCCTATTTATGTGCTTGAAGTGCCTACTGAGGCGCTTAGGGTGCGTATTGCGGAGCGATTCTATCATATGATAGATATGGGTTGGTTAGAAGAAGTGGAATGGCTATATTCGCTTGCCTTGCCTCAGACTCACCCTGTCATGAAAGCGGTAGGATACCGTCAGTTGCTAGACTATATCCAAGGCGGAACGCGCTTAGATGAAGCCATTGAAAAAGGTATTACAGCAACACGAAAATACGCCAAGCGGCAGCGCACATGGTTTAGAAACCAAACCCCTGATGCCAAGCGTGGGGATGCTCGATATTTAAGGCGTGAAATAGAAGCCCTCATCATTTAAGTGGTTTATTTTTCAATTGCCTGCATGGTTTCAATGCGACCATGTCGAATAGTTTGAATAGCAAAAGTTTTTTGGCTAATGCCTTGCGCATCAAAATAATAGTCCCCACTGACGGCAGGAAATTTTTCCGTGTTATGCAGAGAGTCTATGGCATCTTCGCCTTGAAGCCCCATGCGTGAGCCAAGTGTTGCGATATGCATGGTTGTATCATATGCTAAAGCAAACAAAGGGGACATATCATCATCCCATATAATGCGGTATTGGCTTTTCAGGTCTAAAACGGCTTGGCTTGGTTGGCTAACATGGGTGGTCGGTGTTGCAAACTGTGCACCATTCAAATAGCGCCCATGGTCATCCAGCAAATGGCCATCATGCCAGCGGTAGCTGCCGTATAACTGCACGCCCTGAATCCCCAAATATGCCATTTGCCCCGCGAGTACTGTAATTTTTTTGCCACGGGCAACAATATAGATGGCATCAAAGCCTAGCGGCATTTTGATATCCATATCATGCTCTGCACTGAACAAAAATAAATCTTCTTCCAATGCGGCCAAAAGCTCTTCATCATCAGTGCGAAAGCGCATGCTCATTAAATCAGGGCGATTATCAGAAAAGCCGTTTTCTAATTCGACAATATCAACCACTTCCCCGCCCGCATCCATAAAAGTTTGCGCAAAGGCTGCCGCTTCATCCACAGCACTTTTACTATAGCCATGCAGAATAACGGCTCGCTGTTTGCCTTGTTGGATAGCTTGGTTTGCCATAAAGTCCGCTTGCACAACTTTAGCTAAGCTATGGATAAATAGTGATGGAGAGTCCGCAGCTAATTGAACTTGATTGGATAGGGCAATCACAGGTATATTCTCAGCAAGAAAGGGAAGCAGGGCTTGGGTATTGCTGCTTAAAAGCGGACCAATCACCCATTCTGCGCCTTGTGATAAAAGCTGGTGATAACCGCTTACACATTGCTCTGCGTTACCTGCTGTATCAACAATGCGTAAAACAATACTATTGGCAAAGTCTGTTCGACTCATTGCAAGGCGGATACCGCGCAAAGCTTGTTTACCATAAGTTGCGTATTGGCCTGTTAAAGGGAGTAATACCCCCACTGTAATATGATTGCCTTCATTATCTACCCAAGTCTGTATCACATCATAAACATCACTACCGGGCATATCATTTTCTAAAATTTTGGCAATTAAACGAACAGTATGATAGTCACCAACCATTAAGCGTTGCCTAGAAAAATAGCGATAAAAGTTTGCTTGAGCAGGGGTTAAAGGGCGTTCGGAGTGGCGCATACGCAAAACATCATCCAAGGAGGCAATGGCTGCCGCACGCTGCAACCACATATCCGCATGTTCAGTGTCATGCAATGATGCGGCAAGCATCCAAGCCAACCTGTTAGGTTGTGAAGCTTCTTCCAGCAAAGGTTCGGCTAAGTTGATATTTTCCTGTAAACTGTAAGGGTCAATTTGTGGTTGCTGCATACCCAAAATAAGTTCGGACATGGCTGATTCAGGGTTTTCAAGCTGTAGCCATTGCTTGGCCAGCAGGTTGTGCATATGCGGCAAATAGGGGTGGTTGGGCCATTGTTCTATGGTTTCCTTAGCAACCTGAAAAGCATCAGGGCGCTCAAACTCAAATAAAAGTTCAGCATATGTTAAAGCAGCTTGCCCCCGGCTTTGTTCAGGTATGTTGGAGTCCTGGCTCATGGCAAGCAGTTGTTCCAACGCCAGGGTCTCCGGGTTTTCAGCTCTGGCCTGAGCCACCAGTTGGTCAATGATTTGCTGCTGTGCCGCATTCTTTTCAGCCAGGATTTTAGCTTCTTTAGCCGCCTTTAATTCAGCTTCTTGTTGCTGGTCGATATGTACAGTCTTGCGCTTACTACCACCCCCGCAGCTTGTAAGCACGAGCGCGCTTAGTAGGATTGCAGAAACCAAGGTAAATGGATACGCTGACTTGAACATGGATACGCAAACTAATCATAAAGCAGACAAGGGCAAACTTTTCGTTGTCGCCACACCCATTGGCAACCTTCAAGATATGACTTTCCGAGCCGTGGACACCTTGAAGAACGTAGATGTGATTGCCTGTGAAGATACAAGAACCAGCCGTAAGCTTCTCGATTTTTACAGTATTGATACAAAACTGATACCTTGCCACGACCACAATGAAAACAAAGCAGCCAAACAAATATTGAATCTTTTGCAAGATGGTCAAGATGTGGCCTTGATTTCCGATGCGGGTACACCATTAATTAATGACCCTGGTTATCATGTGGTTCGTATTTTGCGTGAACAAGGTTTTGATGTGGTGACGATTCCTGGCGCATGCAGCCCTATTGCTGCGCTAGCAGCTTCAGGGTTGCCCACGGATATTTTTACATATTTGGGCTTTTTGCCCCGTAAGGGCAAGG
>CAZLES010000032.1:6405-8275 GCA_964558615.1 uncultured Zetaproteobacteria bacterium | reverse complement strand
CCCAAGCGGGATTTTACTTTTGTGGAACATACGCCCATTGATTATCTGGACTTTGCCTCGCCTGTTGCGGGATTGGGTTCAAAAGTGGGTATTGATGCCACGAACAAGTGGCAAGGTGAAACCCATCGGGAGTGGGGTCGCCTGATTACCATGACCGATGAAGTAAAACAACGTATTGACGATATTTGGGATGAATTAGACTTATGACAGGTACTGATAACACAACATTATTAATCATTCTGGATGGCTGGGGCGTTGGCTCTGGTGGCGATGATGATGCGATTGCCCTGGCCAACACCCCCCATTTTGACCGCCTTAAAGCCAGGTGTGTTTACACGGAAATCCACACCCATGGCAAGTATGTTGGTCTGCCATCCATGAAGGATATGGGTGGTTCAGAAGTGGGGCATTTGACCATGGGTGCGGGGAAGATTCTGGATCAGGGGCCAACACGCATCAATAAAGCCATAGAAGATGGCTCATTTTTTGACTCTGAGGCTTTGGCCAAGGTGATAGAGGCAGGCAAGGCTGGTGGCGCTATCCATCTGTTGGGCTTGTTGTCAGACGGCAATATCCACTCCCACATTGATCACTTCAAGGCGGTGATTCGTTATGCGGATGAGAAAGGGGTTGAGCGCTTGTATATTCATGCATCCTTGGATGGGCGCGATGTGGGTATTCAATCGGCGCAGGATTATGTGCAACAGATTGAAGCACTGTTTGCGGACATCAATAGCAAGGGGCACCGGGATTATGCTTTTGCCAGTGCGTCTGGGCGGGAATATGCCATCATGGACAGAGATCGTGATTGGAGCAAGGTAAAACGTGGCTGGGATGCTATGGTGTTGGGGAAAGCCGAGTATGAATTTGGTTCCATGATTGAAGCCATTACAAGTCTGCGTGCTGCCAATCCTGATTTAATCGATCAGGATATGCCAAGCTTTATCATCATGGATACATCGGGCAAGCCTAAAGCAACCATTAAAGATGGTGACGCGGTGGTAATGATGAATTTCCGTGGGGACAGAGCCATTGAAATTACAGAAGCATTTGAACTGTCTGATTTTACAGGTTTTGAGCGCGTCCAAACCCCCGATGTGATTTATGCGGGCATGATGGTATTTGATGAAGACAGAAACATGCCGGAGCTGCAACTGATGGGCCCAACAGAAGTGGAATACCCTTTTGGTCGTTATCTAGTGGATAAAAAGATAAAACAATTTCGTCTCACAGAAACACAGAAGTTTCCACATGTTACATTCTTCTTCAATGGTGGCTATCGCAAGCCATTGGATGATAGTTTGGAGGATTATATCTTGATTGACTCGGATAAAGGTGTTTCGTTTGCGGACAAGCCCGAAATGAAAGCACCAGAGATTGCGGATAAAGCGGTGGAGCTGATTGTGTCAGGTGAATATGGTTTTGGTCTGATTAACTTTGCCAACGCGGATATGGTGGGGCATTGTGGCAAACTGGAGCCTGCGATTAAGGCTGTGGAAGCTGTGGATACAGCGCTGGGTAGGATTATGGGCGCACTGGAACAACACGGCGGCAATGCAATCATTACAGCCGACCATGGTAATGCCGAAGAGATGATTACACATACTCAACATGGCGATGAGCCATGCACCAAACATTCGGTCAACCCTGTACCATGCTTGATTTGCTCCGATGCGGCAGATATGCGATTGAATGAAGCTGTAGCCAAGGACGCGGGGCTTGCCAATCTTGCTGCCACACTATGTGATTTGATGCGTATTGAAACACCAGAAGGTTTGGAACCATCCTTGCTTAAAGGATGATATGATTTGTACGCAAATACTAAGCACATACATATATTTCTCGATTTTTAGCCTGATAGTATTAGGTG
>CAZLES010000032.1:0-6305 GCA_964558615.1 uncultured Zetaproteobacteria bacterium | reverse complement strand
CAAATACTAAGCACATACATATATTTCTCGATTTTTAGCCTGATAGTATTAGGTGCTGTGCCTATTGTAGTGTATCAGCAACAAAATATTGACACTTATAGGCCTTATAACCCTTACCATAAGGATGGTAACTGATGACTGAACATTTTAGGCAATGTTGCAGTCAAACTGATACCCTACAACATTTACAACCGTTGGGACTGCTGGCAGGTGGTATTGCGCATGATTTTAACAATCTGCTCACGGCTATTCTGGGTAATGCCAGCCTGGCTCATAAGCATAGACAATCACCCGAACAGTTGGATATTTATTTGACACGCATTCAAGAGGCAAGCCAGACAGCAGCTTGTTTATGCAGGCAAATGCTGATGTATGCGGGCAAAGGCAATAGCAGCAAGGGAGATGTGAATATCTCCGCAATGGTTAAGGAAATGTCCAGGCTGCTGGAGGTCTCACTGGCCAAAGGCATACAGCTTGAATACAGGCTTATGCAAGATTTGCCATGCGTTCAGGTAGAAGCCGTGCATATTCAGCAGTTGCTTATTAACCTTATCATGAATGCCAATGAAGCCATGCTTGGTACATCAGGGAAGATTATCCTGTCAACAGGTGTCATGGATGTGCAGCCGGGCATGAAAGGTTTTTACAGTCAAAAAACACCCCGCTCGGGGACATATGTGTATATTCGGGTTCAAGATCATGGTTGCGGTATGGATGCGGAAACACAGCAGCGAATATTCCAGCCATTCTTTACCACAAAAGGTACGGGGCATGGCCTTGGCATGACAACCATACTACATATTGTTTATGGACATCAGGGCATTATTCGTGTACAATCAGAACCCGAAAAAGGCAGCACAATGACGGTTGCTTTTCCAGCTATGGATAATCAAAATCAGGATGATAATATGATACAAGAGTATGATGCTCTGAATCCAGTACACATTAATGGCAAGGTATTGCTTGTGGATGATGAGGAAGTGGTTCTGGAAACCATGCAGGTGATGCTTGAAGACCTGGGTTGTGACACCTTGCTGGCTCAGGATGGAGAGCAAGCCATAAGCATGTACGCGCGATATCAACATGAAATTGCGTTGGTTGTACTGGACTTTACCATGCCTAAAATGAGTGGTTCCGCGTGTGTGGCAGCATTAAAGGCATTGAATCAAGATGTTAAAATTATCTTGTGTAGCGGTTACACGGAAGAGGATGTTTGCTCACAGCTTGATGCTTGCGATGTGACAGGTTTTTTGCCCAAGCCATGCAGCCTTGAGCAGCTTCATCAAACCTTACAAAAAGTATTAGCGTAAAACACTTGTAATGCTCACAAAGATTTGTGGGTTAAGGGTTTGTTTTTCTAGGAATGTGATGCTTTCAGGGTGGGGGTGAGCAAGCATGATGCATGCATCATTGCGCTTGATACAGCTCATGGCGGCATCCCACGCGTGTTGCAAATCATCTTCTTGAATGCTGTTATCCAGAAAAATATCGCGTGCTTCCCAGGGAATCCCCGCATCTTGAGCAGCTTTTGCCGCAACGGATTGCGCGGATGTGCGTGAATCAATAAAAAACAGCCCGTGTTTTTTGCAAAGCTCTATCAACCATTGCATGGATTTTTTATCCGCCGTTAGCGCTGAGCCCATATGATTGTTGATACCAATCACATGAGGTACCTTGGCAAGGGCATCTTCAAAGACCTGGGTGAATACCGGCTTGCTCATTGCAGTGTGCAAATAAAAGGCTTCCATTTTCTTTTGATATTTGGGGTTGGTGGTTTCCATAGGCATGTGCAACATTACAGGAATACCATGTTGATAAGCCATTTGCGCGGCTTCTTTGGCGTATGGCGAGTCGGGCAGTATGGACACGGTAATGGCATAGGGGAGCGCGATTAACCTGCGTAGTGCTTGCATATTGTAGCCTACATCATCAATGATAAGAGATAATACATGGCGTGGTGTGTGTTGCGCGTGGGTATGGTCTATGGGCGTTGTTGGTTCTGGTAACTCATCTTCAAAGGTCAGCGTAAAGGTATCATCAGGCTGAGCATCTACGATGGGCGCAATCACTGTTGCGATGGCATCGTTTTGGATGGCTTCCATGGGAGGCTGATCGTCATGCTCGGAGGAGAGCAGGTTGCTGCCAATCCATGACAGGGCAAGCAGCAATAATCCGCCTAAACCCAAGTATATCAGCTTGCCATGGGAAGCCTTCTTTTTTGGTGTTTTTCTCTTCAATGGCTGTACTTAGCCTTGAAACACATGCAAGGCTTTTAACAAATCCAGCGCGCGTTGCAGTTGTACGTCTTTGCCTAGCCGCTCCACCATTTTTTCACTGGGCTGGCCATGAATCGCTTCTACTTTTTTAGCTTTGGTTTTGTTGCCATTAGCTAAATGCCCTTTCATATTGGCTTCCGTGATACGCTTTGGTCTGTCCGAACCATCATCTTCAATTTTGATGCGCACGGCTTTGACTTCCACATCAGGGTCTATGCCTGTAGCCTGAATCGAACGTCCACTTGGTGTGTAGTATAATGCTGTTGTAAGCTTAAACGCGGAGCCATCAGATAAAGGGATAATGCGTTGCACAGAGCCTTTACCAAAGCTGCGTGTACCCATCAAAATAGCACGTTTATTATCTTGCAATGCGCCAGCGACAATTTCTGATGCAGACGCGGAGCCACCGTTGATAAGCACCACCAAAGGCGCGCCTTGAAGTTCATCGCCTTTTTTGGCAACGGCTTTTGTGTTTGGACCTACTCGGGATTTGGTGCTAACAATGCCACCCTCATCTAAAAACATATCACTAATTGCAATGGCTTGGTCAAGAAGCCCACCAGGGTTATTGCGCAAGTCCAATACTGCGCCATATATTTTACCATCGAATGTTTTGCGTAATTCCTCAAGTTTTTTCTGCAACTGTTCCGCGGAATGTTCTTGGAATTGGGTGAGCCGCAGATAAGCGTAACCGGGTGCCAGAATATCTGTTTTTACGGATTTAACCTGAATGATTGCGCGCTTGATGGTGACATCAAAGGTACGACCTTCACTTTCCCTGAATACAGTAATCGTAATGCTGGTTCCAGGTTTGCCACGCATCATTTTTACCGCTTCAGTCACTGAAATATCGCGTGCCAGCACATCTTCAATTTTGATAATCAAATCACCTGCGGTAAGACCTGCTCGCTCTGCCGGGGTATCCTCAATAGGGGATACAATTTTGATGCCACCATCCGCCTTGGAAATTTCAATACCCAGTCCGCCAAACTCACCACTGGTATCTTCCATCATTTTGGCAAAGCTTTCCTTGTCCATATATACAGAATGCGGATCAAGGTTGGACAACATGCCCTTAAGCGCGCCTTCCAACAACTCTTTGTCTGTTTTTTCTTCCACATAATATTTGCGTACAGCCGCCATGACATCGGAAAATTTTTTCAGCTCCTGATAATCGGTTGCGGCAACAGCCTGAATGATTGAGCCTTGAGGTTGCCAGGTAATCCATGCCATGGTTAAAGCGGCACATGTGCCAAGTACGACCATCCAACGTGTTGTATTGATATTCATAAAAGCCTCATTCTCATATTATTTTTTGCACCAGCGCGCCGGGTTGACAGGTTTTCCCTTGTCACGGACTTCAAAGTACAAACGCACATCATCTATCCAGCCCGTGCTACCGGCTTCTGCCAAAACTTCGCCCTTTTCCACCCAGTCACCAAGCTGTTTGTGCAGCGCGTCATTGTGGGCATACACTGCCATGATGCCATGCCCATAATCAACAATCATCATTAGCCCATAGCCACCAAACCAATCGGCATAGCGAACCTGCCCCTGGCTCATGGCACGCACAAGCTTGCCTTGCTCGCTGCGTTTGGCCGGTGCAATATGTACTCCAGACAACCTGACACCGGTATGGGTTTTGTCGCCAAAACCAACAACAACATGGCCTTTTAGCGGCCAATCCAGCTTGCCCTTGTGTTTGCGAATGGATGTTGCCTTGAGGTTTTTGTCGCTGGCAAGCAGGGTATCTGCCAGACCATCCAATAAGCGTTTTAATGCTTTTTCCTGTTGTGCCAGCCTGCGCTCCTGCTCTTTTTTTTGTTGCAGGCTCGAGCGTAAGGCCTTGGCGGCTTGCTGCTTGTCCGTGATTTTGCTGACCAGGATTTGCTCTGCTTTTTTTCGCTCGTGTTCAAGTCGTAAAAGCTCGGCTTTTTTTGCCCGCTCTTCTTGCTCAATGCCATTGAGCACATGCATTTTTTCTTGCCATGCCTGTCTGTCTTTTTCCTGGGCTAACATGGCCTTTTTGAGCAGGTACTGACGATGAGGTATTTCGGTGATGGATGTATCAGATAGCATATCCACCCAAACCGACTGGTTTTGCCTGTGTTTATAGGCGGCTTTGGCTTCCCGCAACATTTGCTGAAAAAGACGTTGCATGCTTTTCTTGATGTTTTGCTTTTGTTCGGCAAGCGTTTGAAGCCGCTGGTTGGTCTTGGCAATATCCTGACGAACCTTGCGGTAGGCATGCCGTGCCGCGAGCAGCTTTTCATCCAGTATTTTAAGCTTTTTACCGACTTCACCCAACTGTTTATTCAGCGCTTGTTGCGCTTTGCGTACCAGTTGTTTTTGTTTTTGGATGCTTTGCAACTCTGCCTGCACATCTCGCGCCTGAGTGGGTATGCTCCATACAGCAAGAGTCAGACATATTAGCAGTACAGGTTTCATGTCTTATGGTAGGGGTGGCCCTGAATAATGGAAAAAGCGCGGTAAAGCTGCTCAACCACCATGACACGTGCCAACTGGTGTGGCAGGGTAAGCGGTGACAAACTCCAGATATGCGCCGCTTGCTGCCGCACCACATCGGATACACCTGCGGCACCACCAATCACCAGGTCAATATGCGCGTTACCCACTTGCTGCTCAAAGAAATCTGCCCATTGCATACTGCTTAAACTTTTTCCCTTTTCATCAAATAATATGAAGTCATGCTGAATGGCCTTGAGTATGGTTTTGGCTTCATCAGCCTTGACTTGGCTGGTTTGCCTGGCTTTGCTTTCGCCAAGCTCAACAATGTCAAACCGATGATTCGCTTGCAGTCTTTTTCTGAGAGAGGCTTCATAATCCCTGAAATCCTTGCCTGCTTTTCCCACCACCAAAAGCCTTAAATTCATGCCGCGTTCTGCTCATCCTCAGGCGTGCTCCACAGGCGTTCCAGTTGAAATGATTCACGCACATCAGGCAAGAAAAGGTGCACAATGATATCGCCCAAATCAATAACCAACCATTCCAGAGCCTCCATGCCATCCACACGGGCAGCCAGCCCATGCTGGTGGCCGACTTCACGCACAGCATTAGCCAGAGCCTTGAGTTGACGGTCGGTGCGCCCGGATGCCAAAATAAACTGATCGGCAAAGTTGCAGCGACCTTGCACATTAAGGCTGATGATGTCTGTACCTTTCTTGTCTTCAATGGCTTGTACAACCTCTGTATGAAGTTGTCCTAAAGTGATGGTGTCGCTCATGTATATCTTCTCTCTTTATACTTAATTAGTGTTAACAGACCCTAGCCTAGTCCGAAGCATAACACGCCAAAACGGCTTTGCAGGTATCTTGATGTAAATATGGGCTGTATTGTTTGGGGTTTTGGCGTATTTCACTGGCGGAAATATCAGGCAAATCCCTGTCCATGAATATGGCAAAGCCAGCACCTTCAAGGGTATCTTCAGGTAAAGCGGGCTTCCAGCCCTTGGTTTCCAAAGTGCTTGTGATATGACTTCGTGTAAATACGGCAAGGTTGCAAAGTGCCTGATGCTTGGGGTATTCCACCCAGTTTGGCATATCCAGAAAAGAGTCCATGCCCATCAGCCAGAAGGGAATGATGCCTGGATTTTCCGCCTGAAAGCGGCGAAGGGTGGCAATGGCAGGCATGGGTTTGTCCTGGTTAATTTCCCAATCCACAATGCGCACGCGCGGCTCATCAGCAAACATGGCAGCCAGCCATGACAAGCGCTGTTCGGGTGTTGCTTTGCCAGAAAGCCTGCGGTGCACAGGCAATCCCACAGGTATAATCCAGACTTCATCCAGGTTTAACCGTGTCAGCGCGTCATCAACCAAAGCTTGATGACCTAAATGTGGGGGGTCAAAGCTGCCGCCAAATAGTCCAACGCGTTTATTCATAGGAGTTTGTCATTTTGATCTTGCCGAGAAATCCATAGATGTCTTCACGCTGGTCGGCATGAAATATTGCATATTACTTGCGCCCTGAGCTGCCAAAGCCACCTTCACCACGTACAGTTTCAGAAAGTTC
>CAZLES010000031.1:0-8304 GCA_964558615.1 uncultured Zetaproteobacteria bacterium | reverse complement strand
TCGCTATTGTTGTCATGCTGCACTACGAATTTTTGTATCAAATGACCAAATTCATCCCCAGATGCACGCTTCGCTATCGTTTCAGGATTGTTTTGGGTATTTTTGGTACTTTGCTGGCTCACGTGACTGAAATCTGGATATTCGCCCTGGCCTATTATTACATGCACAATGATAAAAGCTGGGGTTCTTTGGATGGCAACTATAATGGCAGCCTGATTGATTCGGCATATTTTTCACTTACAACCTTCACCACCCTGGGCTTTGGTGATATTGAGCCACACGGTGAACTGCGATTCTTGGTTGGTATTGAAGCCGTTACAGGACTTGTGTTGATTACATGGTCGGCATCATTTTTATACATTGAAATGCAGCGTTTCTGGAAGGAAAACTAGGACCTGTTAATATATCATGGTGCATTGGCCGCAATACGTTGTGTCAAAGCCTGACTGATGACAACAGCTTGTTGCGGCGGCAGAAATGAAAGTATCTTGCCTACTTGCTTTTCATTCATGCGCAAAAACATCTTGACCACAATATCTAAGTCCATCTGCGCAATCACGGGCGCTGCCTTATCCGCTTTCATGCCTTCATACACAGATGTCAAACGTTTGATTTTCCTGTTTTTAATGCTCTCTTCCTGCTGCAACAAACTCTGGATTCTGGCTTCCAAAGCCTCCAAAGCAGCAATTTTCTCTTGCGCTCTTTGTTCAGCGCTTTTGACCAGTTGTTCGCGCTCAAGCAAGGCTTGCTCTTGCTGCTCCAGAGCTACCAACTTTTCTCTTATTTCCTGGCCGACTGACTTCTGGTTCATGTTTTCCCGTTCTTCAACCAAGGCAATAGCCTTGGCCGCTTTCGCCGAAGGTACAAGCTCCTGCATCAACCACTGTCCACTTTTTAAAAACAAGGTATCCTTAGGGACAACTTGATTCAGCGCATGATTTGTTTCTGCCCGAGACTGCACTTGTTGAACCTCTGGTGTTTGGGTTAAAGACAGGCTTAGCTTGATCATACTCACCACACTCAATGAAAGTAAACATAAGAACATCACTTTTCTTTTCATGCCGAAACCCTCTGCTTGCGTATCCTGTAAGCCGAAAACCGATCATCCTGGGCAGCCTGATGCTTTTGGTTTAATAAGCATTTGGCTTTACGCTGTAATTGCTGATGCAGCTTCTCATGGGCTTTTAACTTTTTATGCGCTTCTGCCCACTTCTTCTTTTGCTGCTGAATAGCTTTGTCCAGGATTGCAAGTTCGCATGTAACTTCATGAATATGTTGCTGATGTTCAAGCAAGCTTTGCTCCAACAACATCAGCTCTGAAGCTTGGGCACCTTGTGCTATTTTATGCTCCCGTTGCTCCTGGAGTATGGCAAGTTGGATGGAAGACTGCTGGACAGCCTGTAACAGCGTCGCCCGATAGGTGGTAAGATGTTGCAAAGCCTTTCCTTCTTTATCCCGCTTATGCTCAGCGATATGGGAAAGCAACTGATGCGATACTGCATGACTCATGTTGCCATAACCCCTTCCATGCTATTGTTCGGTATGGTTGAATCCCTTTCTTCATTTCGCAGCTCAAGCAAAGCCTGAATAGCCTGCTCTCGGGAGCAGAACTCGCTTGAGTCCTGCTGCAAAAACCGCTCAATCTTTGGCATGTTTGCAATAATGGCATCCAGTGCTGGGTTACTTCCTGGCTCATAAGCGCCCATGGCTATCATATCCTCCATGCGTTCATACATTGCAATATCTTTACGCAAGGAACGTGCCGATTGTAACACGGCTTTAGGACTTAGTTGATGTTCCAACCGGCTAATACTGCGCAACAGATTGATTGCAGGATAATGCCCTCGCTCTGCATATTTCCTGTCCAGCACAACATGCCCATCCAATACCGCCATTGCAGACTCCGCAACCGGATCTGCCGCCAAATCTTCACCCTCAACCAGCACTGTATAAAAAGCGCTGATATGACCACCATGATTCCCGGGGCCCGCACGCTCTAAAAGCTCTGCCATAGCTGTAAAGCAAGAAGGCGTAAACCCCTTGCTTGCAGGAGGCTCGCCCAACATCAAACCAATCTCGCGCTGAGCCTGGGCAAAGCGTGTTAAACTATCCATCATCAACAAAACCTGCTTACCCTGTTCACGAAATACTTCTGCAATGGTTGTTGCAAGCAAGGCAGATCGAACACGCAATACAGGCGGCATATCTGATGTGGCCACGATAACAATGGTTTTTCTCAAACCCTCTTCACCCAACACATCATCAATAAACTCTCTGACTTCCCTGTTACGCTCGCCCACCAGCGCAATGACATTGACATCAGCATCAGCATTTCTCGCCAACATACCCATAAGCATACTTTTACCCACACCCGGGCCCGCAAACAGCCCCATCCGTTGCCCTCTGCCCACAGGCAGGCATGTATCCATCACACGAACCCCCAAATCCATGGGGGTATCAATCACTTGTCGCTGCAAAGGGTTTAACTTTTCACCAAACAAAGGAAATGTTGGACCACGAGCAACAAAGTCATGCTCATCTAAAGGATTGCCCATGGCATCAATCACATGCCCCAGTAAATGCTCACTAACTTGTATGGAAGGTACTTGCCCTTCAGCAGCAATAGGGTCGCCAGGCGCAATTCCTCGTGTCGCGCCTACAGGCATCATCAGGGTTTTATCTTCCCGAAAACCAACAATTTCAGCCTGAATGGTATGCCCTGATGTTGTATAAATATCACAAGCCTCACCAATACTGCGATGCAGCCCTGTTGCTTCAATCATGGGGCCCAAGACCTTAAATACCCGCCCCCGCACTTCCGCAAGACCAAGATGATCCAGACTTGCTAACGCCTGAAACTGTTTTTCACTACGCCATAGGCTTGCTTCCATCACATCAAGACTTCCCATTTTGCATATCAGCCTGTGCAAATTGTTGCCGTATGTGGTTAAGCGCCTTTTCAATCATATGTTGAGGGTCAATCAGTGTATCATGATGAGGTGTCAACAACTTGCAGCTACCTTGTATCACCTGTTCATCAGCCTTGATATTGAGCTTATCTTCCTGCATACCCATACGCCTGAACATGCTTAAATCCTGTGGGTGCACTACAAGCACCACAGGATACAACCCTGTTAATTCCAGTTGTGATAAAGTGTCGTGAATGGCTTGCTTGAGTGTTTGCTCCATCACTTCATCATGATGCCCTATCATTTTTTTCAAAACAGCGCTGGCCAAAGCAAGCACCAGGTCCAGAGACTGATGCTGTAAATGTTGCAGCTCTTGTTCAGCCTGATCCACGATATGCATCATCAAATCAAGTGTTTGCTCCGCTCTTTTTTCACCCAGAGCAAGCCCCGCTTTTTCACCCGCGGCATACGCCTTGTCATAAGCTTCCTGCTCAACAATGGCTGCCCGGCTTTGCGCTTCCTGAAGCATATGTTCCAGCTCCTGCAAGCGACTTTCTTCTGTGGGTGTATTTGAATCATCATCTGCCCAAGCTGCCCGCATTGCGGGCTTGCCTCTGTTTATGCGCTCATCAAGTTCAGGATATGGAAGCTGTGACTTAACAGACGATTGGCGTGTTACTTCTGGTATGGACAAAGGTGCTAAGGCCATCGTTTATACCATATCATCACTATTAAGTGTAATCACGCCTTCAGAATCAAGCTTGCGTACCACTTGCAAAATGCTTTGCTGCGCATCCTCAACATCTGAAAGTTTTAAGGGCGGCATCACCTGCATATCTTCTCGCATAATTTCCGCAGCCCGCTGCGACATATTGTTAAAGAATTTTTCCGCCAACTCATCAGGCGCGCCTTTAAGCGCCTTGACCAAATCATCTGAAGAAATATGTTTGAGTATGCTCTGAATATCCTTGTCCGACAGCTCCAACAGGTCTTCAAAGACAAGAAGCAGTTTATCCACTTGAGAAAATAAATCTGCATCCTTGCTTTCAAGCCTTTCCAGAATCGCTGTTGATACGTCTTTATCCAGTGTTTTCAGGATTTCAACCAGGCTTACCATACCATCAAAGCTCATACCTGAACTACCTGTGGCTTCTGCCATTTCCTGCTCCAGTGTTTCTTCAATATCCTTCACCAACTCCGCAGGCACACTTTCAATTTTAGACATACGCACCAAAACCGACATTTGAATATCCTCAGGCAGTTCAGCAATGACCTGACTGGCAACACTGGAATCTATTTTTCCCAAAATAAGCGCGATGGTCTGTGGATGTTCTGTTTCAATGTATGATAAAATCATGCTGGGATTCAATCGCGATAATTTCTCCCAGATAGTAAGCTGTTTAGGTTTTTCCAGATACTCAATGATTTCTTGCGCCTTTTCCTGATCAACAGCATGCTCCAATAAACGCATCACATCCTTTTGTGAACTGTATAATAAAGGGTCGCTGGACTCATAAACTTCCAGATAATCATTCAATACAGCCGTTAACAGTTCTGGGGCGATGCGGCCAAGCTCGGACATCCTTTTGCTAATCCGGGCAAGGGTTTCATCCTCCAGGTTTCGGATAATTGGCGTTGCTGCCTCTGGCCCCAGGGCGTACAGCAACACCGCAGCCTTATCCTCACCCTTAAGTTTAGTAATATCAATATCTTCACTCATACAGAGCTTACCCACTCATGAACCACCCGACTGGCTCTATCAGGATTGTTCATCACAGCCTGTCTTGCCTTGGCTATCTGTTGCACATGTTCAGACTCGATATGACCTGCGACAAAGCCCTGCATATCCAAAGGCAATGCGTCTTCTTCATGGTTTCCCATGGTTTGAATTCGTTTAGCCATAGGCCGCATGACAAACCAGGCAAGAAGCAGCAATGCCAATATCGCCACACCATAGCGCGCCATTTCAAGATAAAGTGCCGTATCCACCATATCATCCATGGTAGCATCTGAAGCACCAGATAAATCAAGCAGTGGCATGCTATGAATTTCAATGCTGTCACCTCTATCCTCATCAAAACCAACCGCGCTGGCTACCAGCTCTTTTAAAGTGTTTAATTCATCTTCTGTTCTTGGGCTATGTACAATTTCGCCTGCTTCATTCTTGCTGGCTGCTTCACCCACAATCACCGCGATGGATAATTTTTCCAATGTACCAAAGGGAATAACCCTGTGCTCGGTTTTGCTGCTGATTTCATAGTTCATCACATTTTCAGCCCGCGAAGCTTGCTCGGATGGTGGTTGCTGGCTGGCGACCGAACCATCAGCATTGACGATATTGACAGGATTGTTGGATGCCATGCCAGGCACGCCCATCGGTGAGGCATCCACAGCCTTTCTTTGTTCTTCAACACTTTTTGAACTTCTTAATACCTGCTCATCCGGATTATAGATTTTGGCATGGCTTTCAACAAATTCACGATTGATGTTGGCCGTGACCCGTACCACAGCCTGCCCCGCACCAACCACCTGCTCCAACATGCTGGTTAAGCGCCTTTCATAATCTTTTTCAAGCTTGTTTTGGTAGTCCATGATGCCTTGACCTTCGCCCGCGGGCTGATTTGCCTCGGAAGATGAAAGCATATTGCCCGAAGCATCAACCACAGTCACAGCCTCCGCATCCAGCTCAGGTACTGCTGATGCCACAAGGTTCTGGATGGCCAACACTGACTGGCGAGACATTTTTTTATTGCCTGTCAACTTTAACAGGACAGATGCGGAAGCCTTGCGATCACGCTCTGCAAAAGCCGATGCTTTAGGCAATACCAGATGTACACGCGCTGAAGCCACAACAGGCAATACTTCAATCGTTCGGGACAACTCCACCTGCATGGCGCGCTGCAAGTTAATTTTTTGCGTAAAATCACTGATACCAAACTCGTTACTTTTATCAAAAAGTTCAAAGCCTTCACCACTGCCTGGCATCACGTTTTCACTGGCAAGTTTCAAACGTACGGCATAAATCTGATTTTCAGGCACCAATACTGTGCCTCCGCCCTGTAACCGGTAGGGAATCTTTTCCTTTTGCAACAGCTCTACCACGGCAGCAGCATCTTTTTCATCCATACCTGAATACACGGCACGATATGGTGCTTCTGAAGACCAAAGCATCAAGGCAATAAAACCCGCAAACATCAAGGACGCAGCAATAAATAAAATTATACGACGGTTCCGTATCATCAGGCTTTGTACATCCATAACAGGTCTTGCCCCGTCAATGCTGCCTGACAAGACATCTCCAGAGCCTGAAGCCTGCTGCCCACTCTGCCCCTGTTTTGGATGCTGGTTTATCGACTGCCCTGCTTGTGATGGTAATCCTTCTGTCATAACTGTTCCCCTTCAATGATGCAATGATTTACTTGTGCCATACCTATACCTGCATACGCATCACTTCACGGTATGCGTCCATAAGCTTGTTGCGTGCTGAAAGCATCAATTGAAACGATAAATCGGCTTCTTTCATGGCAAGCAATGTTTCAGACATATTCCCCTCACCTGTAATTGCCAGCTTTTCGGCATCTTGGGCCGCAGCTTTGACATCATGATTCATATCCGCCACATACTGCTTCAATACATGGGCGAACTGCCCCTTGGCAGGCTGTTGTTCTATTTCAACCTGGGCCGAAAGTGGCTTCGCGATATATGGTCCATAACCTTGAATTTTCATGGCAAACCCTTAACGTAAAAGCTCTAAGGCTTTAAGAAACATGCGTTTTGAGGCATCCATGGTTGTTACATTGGCTTCAAAGCTTCGAGCTGCGGATTGCATATCCACCATTTCCTCAATCGTATTCACATTGGGCATACTCACCATGCCTGAAGCATCAGCATCAGGGTGTGTTGGGTCATACACCCGATTAAAAGGGCTTGGATCCTTAACAATTTTGGCTACACGCACCGTTTGCTCACCATCTCTGAAAAATCGGCTACGGAATACACTGTCAAAATCAGACTTTACACCCACGGCCTCAAACACCACCTGGCTTCGCCGATACGGGCCACCACCCTTAGTCTGTGTTGACTCTGCATTGGCAATGTTTTCGGATACCACGTCCATACGCGCGCGCTGCGCTGCCATACCTGCAGAACTAATGTGCATGGATGTAAAAAGTTGATTTGCCATTTTATCTGCCTCCTTCCTTAATAGCAGTAGCAAGACTGCCCAGCTTTCCTTGTATCATTTTCATGTTTAATTCATACATCAACTGGTTTTCTGCCAAGGTCGCCATTTCTTTTTCAACATTAACAGTATTCCCGTCCATACGTTGCTCATCAGTGGAACGCTTGAAAACAGCAGATGTTAAAGGCTCTTGACGCGAGCCTGTTAAATGTTGTGCCTGAGTTCTGACAGGGTCTATGGCATCGCTTGCAGCCAACCTTTGCCGGAAAAAATCGGAAAATGTGCGCTGGTCAGCCCGAAAGTGAGGTGTATCCGCGTTGGCGATATTGGTTGAAATCACAGTTTGCATTTGTTCGCGTGCCGCAGCAGCAGCACCAAGCTTTAAAAGGCTGTTTGAAAATAATCCGGACATAGGCTTCTCCCTTCATGCACAAAACAGATGGTATTCCATGAAAAGACAAGCAAAGAGAGTGCCACAATCAGGACACAGGAATAAAAACAAACAACTTATGGATGGTCTGGGAGCAGCAGTTAAAGGGAGGGATTACATAAGGGGAGAAAATGTAAGCTGCTCAACCAGACCAAACATGAAGTTATATAACCCTATCGCAACCTGATAGCGCAACTTTAGAAAAATGTTTAAAACGATTCTTTTCTTAGTATCAACGCTTCATCTTCCACTGAAGACAACCCCGTAATACGCTTCATGGCTGCTTGCAAATTGCCTTCCGTGGTTTGATGCGTCAACATCATGACAGGTACAAGTTCTACCGCATCACGTTCCTTTTGCTGCATGGCTTCCAGGCTGATTTGATGGTCAGCCAGAATGGATGTTACTGAAGCAATGACGCCAGGCTTATCTTGCACCATAATCCTTAGATAATACTCACTTTCCACATCAGCCATGGGCAAGGTTTGCAAAGGTTTGCGTTCAGCAGCTACATAACCCATGGGTGGCGCCAAAAACTCAACACCATCAGGCAAGACACGCGCAATATCCATAATATCCGCCACCACAGCCGATGCCGTTGGTCGCTCCCCTGCGCCACGGCCGATATACACCGTATGCTCCACAAAATCTCCGGAAATCATCACGGCATTGTATGAGTCGGAAACCTGGGCAATTTGCGATGACAAGGGCACCAGCGTTGGATGAACCCGCATTTCTACCTGTTTCACCTCACCATGTTCACCATGTGGCTTGGCAATGCCCAA
>CAZLES010000030.1:0-8435 GCA_964558615.1 uncultured Zetaproteobacteria bacterium | reverse complement strand
AAAGTTAAAGCTTCAACATCCATGCCCATAAAGTGCATCACTTGATTGCTGGCAATAAAACCTTCCACCAACGCAAATACTTCGCGGTAATCGACCGTGCCAAAATAATACCAAACAGCCAAAATACCAATCGCAAAGCCAAAATCACCTACACGATTCACAATAAATGCCTTCATGGCCGCCGTGGTCGCAGAGTCGCGCTTAAACCAGAAACCAATCAAAAGATAAGAGAATAAACCCACAGCTTCCCAGCCAAAAAACAGTGTAAAAAAGCTGTTGCCCATGACAAGCACCAACATGGAAAATGTAAAGGCTGAAATATATGAAAAGAAACGAGGATAGCCAGGGTCACCGTGCATATAGCCAATGGTATAAACATGCACACAAGCTGATATTACCGTCACTGTCACCATCATAACTGTAGTTAACGGGTCAATCATCATACCGACATTAACAACCAGATCTCCCGATACTATCCAAGTCCAGAAGTTGCCGTAAAACTCAGCCCCCGCCAACACTTGTGAAAATACATGAATCGACAATAACGCTGATAAGGTTACACACACAGATGTAATCCAGTGGCTTAAGGTATCTTTCAGTGCCCAGCCAAACAAACCTGCCGCCAATGCCCCTATCAAAGGCAATAATGGAATAGCCAGCAACTCTGTTGTGTTCAGCGTCATTTCTGTTGTCGCTTCTATCACGATGAATCCCCCCTAACCCTGTAGTGTGTTGATATCTTCAACTTCAATTGAACGACGCTGACGATAATACGCAACCAAAATGGCCAAACCTATCGCAACTTCAGAGGCTGCTACTGTCAACACGAAAAAGACCATGATTTGACCGCCCAAGTCACCCAAGAAATGAGAAAACGCAGCAAAATTGATATTCACAGCCAGCAACATCAATTCAACACACATCAAGATGATAATCACATTCTTGCGATTCAAAAACAGCCCTATCGTACCCAAGCTAAATAAAATCGCGCCAATAATAAGAAAATGAGATAATGGAATCATTACATACTCACCTTACGCAAGCGATCTTCTTTGCGAACCTTCACTTGCTCTGAAATATTTTGATATTTGGCATCTTTGCGCTCACGCAAAGTCAATACAATCGCGCCAATCAAGGCTACCAACAAAATCACCGCCGCAATCTCAAAGCCAAGTAGATATTCGGTGTACAATATTTTGCCAATTTCTACTGTGTTGTTGACTTCACCAGTCAAATGCGATGCTGTTGCCATACTGCCTGTGCTGAATAAACCACTTGTTGATGCCGCCACCAGCTCAATGAACAAAATGAGCGCAATCATGCCTCCCACAGGCAAATAGTTGAGCCAGCCTTCTCGTTTCTGCGCCTTGTTTACTTCAAGCATCATCACCACAAACATAAACAATACCATCACCGCGCCCACATAAACCAGCACCAGCACAATGCCCAAAAACTCGGCATCCAATAAAAAGAACAAACCCGAAGCATTAAAAAAGCACAAAATCAGCCACATTACCGAATACATGGTATTGGCTGAAAGAATCACACCCAGCGCAGCAAACACAGCCAAGCCACCAAACAAATAAAAGAATGCGGTTTCCAACATATTATTCCACTCCCTTATTGATAGCGTGCGTCAGCAGCAAGGTTACGCGCGATTTGCGGCTCATAGCGTTTACCCACCTCAAGAAGCATATCCTTGGTATAATACAAAGCTTCTCTACTCTCGGATGCGTATTCAAACTCTTGCGTTTCAACAATGGCTTCCACTGGGCAAGCTTCTGTACAAAACCCACAGAAAATACATTTGGTCATGTCAATATCATAACGCGTGGTACGGCGAGAACCATCTTCACGCTCTTCAGATTCAATGATAATGGCAAGCGCAGGACAAGTGACTTCGCACAATTTACAAGCGATACAACGCTCTTCACCATTGTCATAACGGCGTAATGCATGTAAGCCGCGAAAGCGTGGCGAAAGCCATGTGCGCTCCTCTGGATATTGCACCGTAATCTTTTTCTTAAATAAATAACGCCCTGTCAAAGCCAGCCCTCTAACCAACTCCCACAAAAGCCATGTTTTTAATGCTTGTTTCATCGTTGTCACCTCATTATCTCCAAGGCTGCCAGAAGCCAATCCAATCCGATAACACTGGCGTGTAAGTTGCAATACCAATTATAGCCACCCAAGCCATCGCCAACGGAAGAAACACCTTCCAACCCAGGCGCATCAACTGATCATACCGATAGCGGGGGAATGTTGCGCGGAACCAAATGAACACAAAGATAAAAAAGGATGTCTTCAATAATAGCCATACTGTGCCTGGAATAAAACTTAAAAATTCAAATGGCGGGTTCCATCCGCCCATAAATAAAATGGATGTCATCAAAGAAATTAAAATCATGGCCGCGTATTCCGCCAAGGCAAATACCGCAAACCACATCCCTGAGTATTCAACAAAGAAGCCCGCCACAAGCTCTGCTTCACCTTCCGGCAAGTCAAAAGGTGAACGGTTACATTCAGCAGCACCTGAAATAAAGTAAACAATAAACATGGGAAACAAAGGAATAAAATACCAGTGCCAAAAGCTGCCACTCTGCGCGTGCACAATATCGGTTAAGCTCAAGCTACCTGCCAGAATCAATACACAAACAATGGCAAAACCCATAGCAATTTCATAAGAAATCATTTGTGATGTCGCCCGAATCGCGCCAATCAAAGCGTACTTAGAGTTGGAGGCCCAACCCGCCATCAAAATACCATAAATACCCAAGCTGGAGACAGCCATGACATACAAAACACCCACATTCAAGTCAGCAATCGCCATGGTATGCAAATCATCCCAGAAGCCAAACAGTGAGGTTTCACCAAAAGGTACAACCGCGTATGCCAAAAATGCTGGCATCAAGGACATCACAGGCGCCGCAATAAACAGAAACTTATTTGCCCGTTCTGGAATAATGGTTTCCTTCATGAACATTTTCAGCCCATCAGCCAAGGGTTGAAACAATCCCCACGGGCCAACACGGTTACAACCTTGCCGTACTTGCATCCAGCCAATAATACGGCGTTCAGCATATGTAGTATAAGCCACAGCCAAGGCAACAGGCACAACAACAGCCACGATTTCCAATGCCCAAATCAGGGCTTGCAATACCGCACTACCCAAAGGGGTGTCCAACCAAGACATCAACCACTCCATTATTGCCCTCCCTTCAAGTCAACACTTGTTTCATTGGACAAATCACCCGCAACTCCACGCTTGGCAACAAAAACCACGCCTGGTGATACATCATTGCGTGTACCCACTTCGTAAGCTTGTTCGCCCGCATCTGAAACAATAGTCAACACGCCCGCTTCCAGCCCTAAATCAGCCAAAGTATCAGGGTGGACAATCACATCATCCAAGGCATGAATACGCCCAGCTTCAGCCAATAAATCAGAAGCTCTCGCCCAAGCACCTTCACGATACATGGAATAACGGCTCACAAGGTCCAAAGCTCTTAGCCGCGCTGCATAAGATTCGTCAGGCAAGTATTTTGCGCCACGATTCCTAGCCGAAGGTATAAATACAGCTTTTTCATTGCCCCCCTTCCACACTTGAGCCAATGGCTCACAACACGAAGCAAACGCCAAAATTTTATCCCGTACTTCATCCAAACTTACCGCAGGAATATCATACCCTAACGCTTGCACTAAACGCATCATCACCTTCCACATGGGGCGCTCTTCACCCAATGAGCGCAGTGGATGATCCGCGACACGAACCCGACCTTCCATGTTGATGAATGTACCATCCACTTCTGAATAAGCAGCCGCAGGAAGCTGCACATCCGCGTATGCGCCAATATCACCAGAAATTGCGCCAACTTGCACCAAACTAGCTTTTTCTAAAGCTGCTTTAGCTTGCTTAGAAAACAAGCCATCACCAATCGGATCACTACCAATCAATA
This sequence comes from uncultured Zetaproteobacteria bacterium, assembly GCA_964558615.1. Lineage (GTDB taxonomy): Bacteria > Pseudomonadota > Zetaproteobacteria > Mariprofundales > Mariprofundaceae > Ghiorsea. The sequence continues at coordinate 4,479 of CAZLES010000030.1, read as the reverse complement.
GTAATGTATCAATCTCACCATTGGTCGCTGCATCAAAAATTTCACCTGCAGGAACACGCAGCTCACCAAATACAGCTGACAGCAACTGCGCGTTCATGCCTTCTGGCAACAAATTACGCCCATCTTTGCCTTCTTCGGTGTGTCCTGTAGCACGCATCAGCAAATCCAGACCATGAATCAAGGTTGCCGCATCTTCATGCCCACGAATTTCTTCACCTACAAGCATGGCACACGAATCAGCAATCAAGGCATCCGCGAGCAACTTACCCGCATCATGCCTGGCCTCAACCTTTTCAATCCAGGCGTCCATACCTGCCGCAAGCTTGCCAAGCTCATTAAGTTGAACCATGGCTGTAGCAATCACGGCATGCCAGTCACGCGGGCGAATCAAGGCATCGACCGCCAAATCCGCGTTGGTGCGGTAATGCATGGCACCGATTCGTGTAATAGGCTTGTTGTTATTGGCTCGCCTGCGAAGGCGCTGCATCAAAATCGGCAACCGTTGACGCAAATCGGAGCCCAAAATAATGACCTGATCGCTATTCTCGATGTCTTTGGTGGACATGGATAAGCCTTCTTCAAAAGCAAAGGGACGCGCATCACGCCTGTGTAGTTCAAAGGCAACCTTGGCATCTTCAAATGCCGTGTCATGCAGCAAGCGAATCGCTGTCAGGCCTTCCAGACTCCAGTCTGGCGAGAACACAATACCCACTCGCTTATCTTTAAGCAGCGCGGTAGCCTTGGCAATAGCATCATCCCAGGATACATCAACCAAAGCCTTACCCTTGCGCACCCTCGGTTTTAACAGGCGATTATCTGAACGAAAAGCATCATAAACATATCGCCCCCTATCACAAATCCATGGTTCAACACCATCTTTTGCGGGGCGAATACGCATCACCTCATCATTCCGTGATTGAATTTCAATATCACAACCTTGTGGGCATTGCGTGCATGTGCTCTTATGCCTGGTCAATTCCCAGGGGCGCGACAAATCATGTGACGGCTTGTCCAGCAATGCGCCCACGGGGCAAATATCCCCCAGATTACCAGATAACTCTGATTCCAGCGCATCTTCAACCACACCTTCAATCAACATATGATCACCACGGTTTAATACACCCATATCCCCTGTACCCGCAATCTCATTGGCAAAGCGAACGCAGCGTGTACAATGAATACAGCGTGTCATGCAAGTGTTGATAAATGGTCCCAAGTCCTTATCCGGGGGAACACGCTTTTCATCCACATAACGGCCATGACTCATGCCATGTTCAACCGCATAGTCCTGCAACTTGCATGCCCCACCCTGATCGCATACCGGGCAATCCAAAGGATGATTAATCAGCAAGTATTCCATAATCATGGCACGATCTTTTTCCAGACTCTCAGACTGGGTAATCACTTTCATGCCTTCGGCTACAGGCGTGCAGCAGGAAGCCATAGGCTTGGGCATACCTTCCACCTGAACCAGACACATACGGCAGTTTGCCGCCACGGACAACTCAGGATGATAGCAGAAGTAAGGCACTTCTACATTGTGCTGCCGACAAGCTTCCAAAATACTGGTTCCTGCTGGAACCGTGACTTCTACATCATTAATAAACAAATCTGTCATGATGATTTCTCCACAAGCTTAGCTTGCACATCTTCCGGGAAGAACTTAAGCAATGATAATGTTGGCGCAGAAGCACCATCCGCCAAAGCGCAAATGGTACGCCCTGCCATATGCGTTGACGCATCAAACAAAACCTTTATATCTTCCTCTGTCGCCTGCCCTGCTTCCAGACGGTTCAAAATACGCTCAACCCAACCCGTACCTTCGCGGCATGGCGTACATTGCCCACAAGACTCATGCGCGTAAAAATGAGCAAGACGACGAGTGACCGCAATCAAATCGGCAGTCTCATCCAGAATAATAATTGCACCCGACCCCAAAAACGAACCCGCCTTCATAATATCATCATAGGTCAATGGTACATCATAATGTTCACCCAAGAGCCAGGGCGTGGAAGAGCCTCCTGGAATAATCACTTTGGGTACACTTCCATGCTGCAGACCACCACAATAGTTTTCAACCAGGTCTTTCAAGGTTGTACCCATGGGCACTTCATAATTGCCTGGTTTGTTGACATGACCTGAAACCGAAAAGATTTTACAACCTGTATTGTTGGGCTTGCCAATCGCCGCATGCCATGCGCCACCATGCTCTAAAATCGCCGGTATGGTTGAAATGGTTTCCACATTATTGACCACAGTCGGGCAAGCATAAAAGCCTTCCACTGCGGGAAACGGCGGCTTAAAACGAGGGCGACCAGGCTTACCTTCCAAAGATTCAATCAGCGCGGTTTCCTCACCACAAACATATGCTCCCGCACCACGATGCATGGTTAAATGCATGGAAAATCCTGTGCCCAAGATATTCTCGCCCAAAAGGTTGGCCGCATAAGCCTCTTCAATGGCCGCACACATCACATTGTATTCATGCAAAAATTCACCACGCACATAGATATAAGCATCTTTTACACCAAGCGCAAAACCCGCCATAATCATGCCTTCAATCAGCAAGTGTGGCTTAAAGCGCATAATATCCCTGTCCTTAAACGTGCCAGGCTCGCCTTCATCCGCGTTACATAATAAATATGTTGGCTTACCTGTATTCCGTGGCACAAACGACCATTTTAGCCCCGTTGGAAAGCCTGCGCCTCCACGCCCGCGCAGACCTGATGTTTTGACTTCATCAATGATTTTATCGGTATCAAATTCATTAAGCACAGTTGGCAGGAAGGCATAAGCGCCATGCTTTTTCGCCACTTCCAGTTTATGCATATTTTCCACTTCGATATTATCAAAGCAAATACGCGTAACTTGTTTAGGATCAGAAGGAATCATGCTAAATGGCCTCTCCCGCACGAATTTTTGTAATCAATTCATCCATGGATGAAGCTGTCGCCTTTTCATAATATATATTATTGACTTGCACCACAGGCGCTCCGGCACAAGCTCCCGCACACTCCACTTCAGCAATGGAAAACAAACCATCTTCCGTAATTTCACCCGGCCCAATACCCAAAGTTTCCTTCATATGCGCATACAATTCATCGGCACCATTGAGCATACAGCTTGCATTGGTGCATACTTCCAAAAGGTATTTACCATGGGGTTGCTCTTTAAACATGGTGTAGAAAGTGACCACTTCGCGAACTTCCATCAAGCGAAGCCCCAGAACTTCAGCAACCATTGTCTGAACTTCCATGCTCAAGTAACCAAAATCCTGCTGCGCCATGTACAACACAGGCATTAAGGCAGACTTTGCCGATGGGTAACGTTTCACCAAAGCATCAATTTCTGCCAGACGCTCTTCACTAAAACGTGGCTGATTTGAAGTACTCATCGATCCACCTCACCAAACACAATATCCTGTGTACCCAAAATGGTTACAACATCGGCCAGCATATGCCCTCGCGCCATGTAATCCATGGATTGTAAATGCGGAAACCCTGGCGCGCGCACCTTTATGCGGTATGGCTTGTTGGAACCATCCGATACAATATAAACGCCAAACTCACCCTTAGGATGTTCAACAGCCGAATACACTTCGCCTTTAGGCACATGATAACCTTCAGAGAAAAACTTGAAGTGATGAATCAGGGATTCCATATCCTGTTTTATGGTTGCACGCGGTGGATTGGTTAATTTATAGTCATCCACTTTGATTGGCCCTTCATTTTCTTCCAGCCACGCGACACATTGCTGAATAATCCGGTTGGCCTGACGCATTTCCTCAACACGAATCAGATAACGGTCATAGCAATCGCCGGCAGTACCAACGATGACATCAAAATCCATCTTGTCATACACATCATAAGGTTGGGTTTTACGCAAATCCCACTCGATACCCGAACCACGAATCATGGGACCCGAAAAACTCCAGTCCAAAGCGCCTTCAGCATCCACCGCACCAATATCAACCGTACGCTGCTTCCAAATACGGTTCTCTGTTAATAATACTTCATACTCATCAACATATTGAGGAAACTTCTCGGTAAACGCCTTGATTTTTGCCAGCAAACCTTCTGGCAAGTCGCGTGCCACACCACCTGGACGGAAATAAGCGGCATGCATACGCGCGCCAGACACTTCCTCATAAAAATCAAAAATATCCTCGCGCTCACGGAAGCAATATAAAAACATGGTCATGGCACCAATATCAAGCGCTGCCGCTCCTAACCACATGGTATGGTTAAGGATACGCGTTAGCTCCGCATACATGACCCGGATATATTGCGCGCGCTCTGGCGCTTCAATACCCAAAAGCTTTTCAACACCCAGAGCATAAGCATGCTCATTGGCCATCATGGACACATAATCAAAACGGTCAAAATAAGGCACATTTTGATGGTATGTTTTGTATTCAAATAATTTTTCAGTGCCACGATGCAAAAGCCCGATATGCGGATCCGCGCGCTCCACCACTTC
>CAZLES010000029.1:0-8479 GCA_964558615.1 uncultured Zetaproteobacteria bacterium | reverse complement strand
AAGGCGCGGAGGCCTCTGTCATTTATGTACCTGCCCCCTTTGCGGCCGATGCCATCATGGAAGCAGCTGACGCTGGCATTAGGCTGATTGTCTGTATCACCGAAGGCATACCCGTGCAAGACATGCTAAAAGTGAAAGCTTACTTAAGAGGCAAGGAAGCCATACTGATTGGTCCCAACTGCCCGGGCATCATCACCCCAGGGCAAGCCAAGATTGGCATTATGCCCGGGCATATTCACCTGCCTGGTCGCATCGGTGTGGTATCCCGCTCTGGCACACTCACCTACGAAGCTGTAGATCAACTCACCCAAACAGGGCTTGGGCAAAGTACTTGTATTGGCATTGGTGGCGACCCTGTTCATGGCATGACATTCATGGATTGCCTCAAACGCTTTCAGGCTGATGACGCAACCGATGGCATTGTAATGATTGGTGAGATTGGTGGTTCTGAAGAAGAGGAAGCCGCCGAATATATCAAACATCATGTATCCAAACCTGTGGTCGCCTTTATTGCGGGCGCAACCGCGCCTGCGGGCAAGCGCATGGGTCATGCTGGCGCTATTATTTCTGGTGGCAAAGGTACGGCAAAGACAAAATTTGCGGCTTTAGAACAAGCAGGTGTTATCATAGAGCACAACCCAACCTTGCTGGGGCAACGTATGTTAGAGCATGTTTGAAGCCATATATTGCCAAATCACCGCATGAAACATTTTTCCGATTGCTTTCATGATACCAGTGGCTATATTGCGCACCTCAACGGAAGGGTGACAGAGCTGGCCGAATGTACCGGTCTTGAAAACCGGCGTAGGGAAACCTACCGTGGGTTCGAATCCCACCCCTTCCGCCAGCTTGAAGCTCTGCGGTGCAAAGCCGCAGAGCAAGAAGCACGGAGAGGTGGCTGAGTGGCTGAAAGCGCGCCCCTGCTAAGGGTGTATAGAGTAACATCTATCGAGGGTTCGAATCCCTCTCTCTCCGCCATGCTTGTGCGCTTGCTGCTGGGCTTGGGTTTAGTGGTGATGTTATCGGCATGTGAGCAGCAAAAAAGCCAGGAGATTCAGTGGCAATTGCCGCTTAGTGTGCCAGATGACCCACATGCGGCAAATGATGGTAATACGCTGCCTGATTGGGCAACGCAGTTAACTGGCACAGCAAAAATTATTTTTTTGCAAAAATCTACAGCGCGTTTATCGTCTGTGATACTTGAAAATGGAAAATCCAGTGAAATGGGTAACTGGCATATTGAATTGCTTGGATTGGCACAGGGCTTGAGGGTAAAAGATCATGCTTTTATCCATGATGAACAGGTTGCCAACCCCGCGGCTTATGTACGTTTGACTTTATCGGGTAAGGTCATGTATGAAGGCTGGTTATACCAAAATTTTCCGGAATTATTTGGCATGGATAATTCAGACTGGAAAGTATGGGTTGAAGACGTTACCATGCCGCCGCCGTCGCAAAACGACACATAATGCTCCCTTAGCTCAGCTGGATAGAGCATCTGACTACGAATCAGAAGGCCGGGCGTTCGAATCGCTCAGGGAGCGCCATATAAATCAAGCACTTAGGTTTTTTCCTAAGTGCTTTTTTTGTCTTGGTTACTGAAAATCTTCCTAAAAATTAAATGATAACCTGATGCTTCTTCATGTTTCAGGTTGATGAATAGTTGTAAATAATTGACAATTAAAGATTATTAGCTTCTCATTCGCCTTATCATGCTATCACCTCATGCTGCCTGTACTCATACTTTGATGTTGCGATTAACCACATGCTCTCGCACATGTGGTTTCAACACATATCAATTATGGTCTATAACTTGCTGTAAATAGTGATTAACATTGTGATAAAAGAAGAGCCAGGCATGCGATACCCAAGACATCAATCTATCCAGATTCTTTTCGTGGCGTTATTGGGCATGTTTTTTTCTTCATGCCGTTCAACTGTGCCCCAGCCGACAAAGCTTCTTGATGAGACCGGGCAATCTCATCAATACCAATTAAAAAATGCTGCTCCCCTACAAACACCAGGTACTCATGCGGTTCGCTTTGCTGACTTGAACCTTGATGGGCATTTAGACCTGCTTGTGGGTGATGATGTTGGCATGCATGTCGAATGGGGAAACGGCTTGGGCAACTGGACAAAAAGTGTGGGAGCTCCTACAGCGATTCAACCTCTGTCTATAGCCGTGTCTGACACCAATCATAATCAACATCTGGATATCCTTGTGGGAGGCAGGGGCAGCCAAAAAGGCTTGCAGATTTGGGAATACGATCCCAAATCCAAACGCTGGGAGCTGGTATCCACCCCAACCAGCGAAGGCCTATTCTCATCAGTAAAGTTTGCGGATATGAATCAGGATGGCTGGGATGATATTATAGCCACTCGCTTTGACAGCCACGTAAGAGCAGGTGTGCGTGTATTCCTCAATAATGCGCAAGGTGGGTGGATAGCTGATGTTGGGCCTGCAATCCAGGGCATCTTTACAGATTTGGCCGTTGAAGATATGAATGGTGATGGTGCTTTGGATATTATCGCGTCACGCCGTGGTGGCCTGGGCGCGCAAGAATACGATGATGAGATATGGAATCAGGTTGGTGGCGTACATATTTGGTATGGTGACAACAATGGGCACTGGAAGCCCGAAGCGCTTGCTGCCGACTCTGATGTTGAATCTTTAAGCATCGCGGACATTAATGGTGACGGTAAGCTTGATATTATAGCAGGGCTTTACCTTGAAGGTATCACTTATTGGTTACAGGGCGACCACAGTTGGGAAAAAGAGCGCCTGATTCAAAAAGGTACATGGTCAGCCATTCGTGTTGGTGATATTGATGGTGATAACAGCAAGGAACTAATCGCCACATCAAGTGTTGGGCAAGGCATCCGTATCTGGCATATTCAGGGAGGAAGCTTTACGGAAGACACGTCCTTAACACCTAACTTTGGCAGTTATTTTGATCTTGATCTGGGTGATATCCATCATGATGGAACTCTGGCGATTGCTGCCAGTAATATCAGTTCAGGTGTTGAGGTCTGGTCAAGAAAAAAAGCAGCGCCCTTGCCAACCATGAAGATAAAAGGGAATGCTATTGGCGCCGCACTCACTATTCCTTTTACAGCGGGCAAGGCAACGCTAACAAATGATGCGCAAGTCATGCTACAGCAATGGTTGCGCACACTAGACCTAAAGCCTGAAGATTTGTACCTGGACATACATGCCCAATCCAACGAACATATTCATTCGGATTTGTATCCAAGTTCATCCAGTTTGTCACGAGCTCGCGCAGAAAAAATAGCGCAAGCCCTGAAGGCTTTAGGTGTTGGACATGACAATATACGCGTGCAAATTGTTCAACCCAGGTTCAAACCATCGCTCACAGCAAAAGGCAACCGCGGTGGTTTCACAACCATCAGGGCATACCCTCTACATATCGCGCGCTTGCCCAAATCCAATGCTGACAAGAAGCACCTTGGTTTATATAACATCCAGGAAAACAAGGTGTTCAAAACCATTGATGGTGTCGCTGAATATAAAGTAGGGGCAGGTGATGAGCTACAAATCACCTTTTGGCGTGGCGCAAAAGCAGATCACAAGAAAGTGACGGTCCAGGTTGATGGCACTGTATCCTTACCCTACCAGGAGGCGCTTCAGATATCCGGAAAAACACCTCGTGAAATCGACCAACTGATTACCAATATCCTGAAAACATATGAACGACACCCTCGTGTTGATGTCCTTGTGCTAAAAGCACGCAGCAAGCACGCAAGCATATTCGGTGAGGTTAATAGCCTAAGCAGGCAACCTACGGGCCCTGGTACTTACAACTTGAAAGGCAAGGAAACCATTGTGGAGTTTGTCTCGCGCGCTGGAGGAGCCAGCAAGGAAGCAAACCTCAATGCGGTTCAGGTTATTCGCAATGGCGAAACCATTGTGATTGATTTGGCTCGTGCCATTCAAAACGGTGATATCACCGAAAATATTATTATTGATGACGAGGATACGGTTTATATCCCTTCTCTGGCTCAATCCAAACGGCAGGTTTATGTCTTGGGTGAAGTCAATAAAGTTGGTATTGTTGAATTTCGCGACAATATCAGCTTCCTGGATGCTATTTCGCAATCAGGAGGGCTAACACCAGATGCGTATTTACCTGATATTCGGGTGCTTCGTGCCAACAGGGACAAACCAGAAATCCTGGCAGTGGATTTTGAACGCTTTATGGAGCAAGGAGATTTAACGCAAAACCTCGCTTTGGCGGATAAGGACATTATCATTGTTCCATCGCGACCTATTGCCAACTGGAACAAATATATTGCTGATATTTCCCCAACCATTACCTTGCTGTTACAACCTGTAAGCATTGCACAGCAAATTCTAACTCTGCGCGTTCTCTCGGGGCAGATTAAATAAATGGCTTCTTCAACACACGTCAACGAAGGTTATGAGCTAAACCTCGCCGAATACTGGCAAATCATATCCCGCCGTCGCTGGATTATTATCTTTTGTGCTGTGGCCATGGGATTTTTTAGTGGTTTGTTAACCTGGGTGAAACAACCCCCACCGCTGTATAGCTCTTCTGCTGCCATTAAAATTGAATCATCCATCAATGTTGCGGATTTATTGTTGCTTGGCGGCCGACCAAGACAATATACAGATATGAAAACACAGCTGGCTATCATTGAGTCTTATGCCGTGATGGAGCGTGTTGCCAAACGCCTGGGCATTATTCCGGATGAGCTCACTTCCGAAGAAATCCGTGCTAACCCGGAATACATGGATGATGTCCTTGACCTAAAAGATGATGTTTCCGTCATGCAAGATGAAGAGTCTGGTCTGATTCAGATTACTGCGACATCCAGACGGCCTGTATTTGCCCGTGATCTTGCCCAGGCTGTTGCTGATGAATTTATCAAATTCAACATTGAAGATAAAAATCGTCGTATTTTTGAGGCCAAAAAGTTTATCCAGCAACAACTCATTATTGTCCGCAATCGCCTAAAACAGGCTGAAGAAAAAATCAGTGAATACAGAAAAAAACATAATTTATCAGCAACGGATGCAAACCCTGAACTTATGGCCAGCATGATTGCAGAGCTGGAGCAAGAGTATAGAAAAGCAACAGCCCACCTTAACGATTTACGTTTTGCCATTAAACCATTACGCCAGCGTATCAATAATGGCAACTGGGATTATCAGGCTGTAAGCATCTCCGGGAAAGTGAGCGATTATTTTGATCAGTTGAATAAACGACTGGTCGATATGGCATTAAAACGTACCGAGCTCATGACTGTTTACACCGATGAACACCCACAAATTCAAGAACTGCGAAACCAGGCGCAAGACATCTTGACTTCCATGGTGGATGAACTTGAAAAACAGATTCAGCTTACACAGCGCCGCATTCAAAATATTGATAAAACTATCGAATCAACCAAAAAACGCTTTCAGGGTGTACCCGAGCAGGCTCTGGAAATTCAGCGCATGCAGCGCACTGTCCGCATCAATGAAGAATTATTTGATTTGCTGGAGAAAAAATATCAGGAAGTATTGATTAAAGAAGCCGAAAAAGTCCAGGCTGTATCCCTGGTACGCCCAGCCATGGTTTCCACATTCCGTATCAACCCTGTCAACCCCGCGCAAAGCGCCATGGCTGGATTGATTCTGGGGCTGGTCTTGGGCTTGGTGATTGCACTTATCCTTGAAGCCATGGATTCAAGTATTGGCACGATTGAAGAAGTGGAAAACTATTTGGGGACACCTGTCATTGGCTTTGTACCACAGTTGGAGCATGATGAAGCCATTGACTTGTTCAAGGATGTGAAAGAATTAAAAACCAGTGGCCATCATTTAGAGCGGCAAATTCGCTTAATCAGCCACTTTTCTCCCCCATCCACGATTGCGGAAGCCTACCGCAGCTTGCGCACGAACTTGTTATTCTCTCAGGCAGGCCAGCATCAGGTCATTTTGATTACAAGCTCCACAGTCAAAGAGGGCAAAAGCACCATTGCCGCCAACCTGGCTGTTGTACTGGCTCAACAGGGTGGACGTGTACTCCTGATTGATGCCGATATGCGTAAACCCATGCTGCATCACACATTTGGTGTCAAGCGTGAGCCTGGTTTAAGTGAATGTTTGCTCGGGCAATTTCACTGGCAGGATGCCGTCAAACGGTTTTCAGACATCATGTTGGGTGATATGGGCATTGACCAAGCCTTACTAACACCAGGTCTGGATCAGCTAGAAGTATTAACCTGTGGCATTGTAAAGGCCAGCCCCCCCGATTTGTTGGCAGCACCTGCCATGAATACCATTCTTCAGGAGGCACGAGAAGAATATGATATGGTGATTATTGATATGCCACCAATGCTGCATACCACAGATGCCACCGTGCTTGCCTCCAAAGTCGATGGTGTGCTACTTGTATATCATATTGGTTCGGTAGTCAGAGGCGCGCTCAAGCGCGTGCAAAGCAATATTGAGTCAGTGGGTGGCAAAGTCATCGGTATTGTCTTAAATGGTGTGCGCGGAGAGTTGTCTCCCGATTATACCACCTATAAAATGAATCGGTATTATGCTTACTCCTATGGCTCGGATGAACAGCTCAGAGGCCATGCCATCCAGCAATTCCTGAATAAATTAAAGCACCGCTTAACCTCGATGCTGCGGAAGAACGAGTAAATTTTTACAACGGTTCATCATGGGTAAAACACACTACCAATTCATGCGTCACAAACAGCGTAAACAACGTATCATCGTGATTGCTTTGTTGTGTTTTGTTTTATCGGCGGTTGCAATCTCACTACAAGAATGTAGCCAAAACATCGTTGAGCCTTTGGATAAAACCTACTATCCCTACGACCAGCCCAAACCAACGGTAAAATGAGCCAGCCTTGAATATCAAATCTATTCGCGTTCCTATTCCGCCAACCATCCTGCTGACCTTTATCCTGTCAACGTTGTTGCTCTATGCCACTTCACTGGTTGCACCAGACCTCGTCAAAGGACCTATTTTGTTGCTTGCGGCTCTGATGATTATTGTCATCACATTCTCAAGCATTGAGCTGGCACTCTATTTTCTTATCCTAGCAACACTGTTATCACCCGAGTTAACCATTGGCGGGGCAGCCACACCCGGAGACATTGTCACAGGAAAAGTCAGTACAACAGAGTCTCGGGGTATCACACTACGCCTGGATGATATTATGCTCACACTGATTAGTATCACATGGATATTTCGCATTGCCATACGCAATGAAATAGGGTTATTACGCAGCACACCAATTAATCAGGCTGCGGGATTATACTGGTTTGCTGCTGCTTTTAGTACCCTGCTCGCGTTTTTCCAGGGGAATGTTGGCATCTTTGGTATTTTCTTTGTCCTGAAATACCTTGAATATTTTGTATTGTTCTATCTTGTCGTAAATTACATCCATGATGAAGCCATTATCAAGCGTTTACTCATTGTCATGTTTTTTACATGCATTGTTGCATCATTGTTTGGCATTGCCCAAATTCCTCAAGGATTGCGAGTGTCTGCTCCTTTTGAAGGCGCAGAAGGAGAGCCCAACACCTTTGGTGGCTATTTGATGTTCATGTTTAGTATTCTTCTTGGTATTTTATTGCATACCACCCACAAACAGCAACGCATGGTGATATTTATTATGCTTGGCATTATTATGGTTCCTTTTATTTTTACTGAATCCCGAAGCTCCTATTTATCTTTTGCCGCCAGCATTATTTTCTTTCTTATTTACTCTCGTAAAAAAACATTACTTATTTTTATATGTTTAATAGGGTTAGCACTTTCTCCTTTTGTTATTCCCAAAAGTGTGATTCAACGGGTTATGTTTACTTTTAATCAAGCAGAGCAAGAAGGGCAACTTCGTCTAGGCGACATTAAAATTGATACTTCAACGACAGAGCGCCTAAAATCATGGGATAGAGTGTTAACCCAATCTTTTCCTGAACATCCTGTTTTTGGTGTTGGTGTCACTGGTGGAGGCTTTCTGGACGCGCAATATCCACGCGTATTACTGGAAACTGGCATGGTGGGCATGATTTTATTTGTGTGGTTATTAAGGCGAATATGGGTAACCCTGAAAAAAGGTTACCAAACCACTTCTGACCCTGTTATGCGTGGTGTTGCTCTGGGCGCGCTGTGCGGATATGGCGGATTACTGGTACATGCCATTGGTGCCAATACGTTTATTATTGTTCGTATCATGGAGCCTTTTATGATTATTCTTGGTTTAATCATATCCATGCAGCGCCTGGAAAAGGAAAAAGTAACGACTGAAAAAAACAACCCTGATACATAGCTTGCTCAGTCATCAGGCAGTACATCTTCAATCACAAACTGAATCGTGTTTCCACCACGGTAATCATCTGGCTTGAGTTGTCCAAGCACGGATACACACTGCCCTTGAGCAAGCTGGTTTATCAAAGCTCCACTTTTAAACATGACCGCCGATAAAAACAAAG
>CAZLES010000028.1:0-8693 GCA_964558615.1 uncultured Zetaproteobacteria bacterium | reverse complement strand
CTTTGGCAGATGATGATAGCTACAGATGCACTTGCTACCACAGCGGAATACGGAACCACAGACATGGCACATGAAATCGCAAATCTTTATCTATCACGCGACCCCTTTAAGTACAATGCGTTTGTCATGAAAGGGCATGAAGATGGTATCATCACCTTTGGCAAAACGATTCAAGATGCAGAACTTAAACTTTATCAAATCATCAGGGCTTCCCTTGCGTCTTAAGTTTGTATGGGTTATTGGTTTATTGCTGATTCTTGTAGGCGCAGGGCTTATCGGCATGTATATCGTGCAGGTATGGCAAGTGTTGAAAGCTTCAGATCAATCCATCATATTTTGGTATTTACCCATGGCCTTTTTGGGCATGATTGCAATCATGATGGGTATCATGAGTATGGCTTGGGTGAAACGACAACACCTCAAAGCACAAACAAGAAATAATTCAACGCGTAACGGAATCAATGATGACACAGCAACATAGAAGCATGGGTTTACTGGGCGCCATTTCCATTGGCATAGGCGGCATGGTGGGTGGTGGCATTTTTGCTGTGTTAGGTGAAGCGGTATCTTTAGCACATGGCGCTACAGCCGTTGCTTTTCTTTTTGCAGGAAGCGTGGCCTTGTTCACCTCCTATGCCTATACCAAACTTTCTGTAACCTACCAGAATCGTGGAGGCACGGTGGTGTTCATCGACCATGCCTTTGGACATAATGCTGTTATCCAGCAGCATAAACGTGATGTTGTGGCTTAGTTATTTGGTCGCCATTGCCCTGTATGCATCTGCTTTCGCCGCATACAAACAAGCTGAAGTGATAAGCGGCAACAAACCTTTATTGCTGCTGGCAACGCTTGCCAGTACAGCAGCCCTTATCACTTTATTGGTTTACGCTTATGGCCACAACTCCAAAGCCATTTTGGTCTTTGGTGTTTTTATGCTTGTCTCCGTTGCTTTTGAATTGATTTATGGAAGGCTGGTGCGCAAGCATTTTTTACAACACAACTCCTAGTGAAAACTTTGTAATAATGATGCGGTAAGTAAATGCCAGCCATCAACCAACACAAACAGAATAATTTTAAGTGGAAGTGAAATCATCACCGGGGGTAACATCATCATGCCCATACTCATCAATACCGAGGCCACTACCAAGTCCAACACCACAAACGGAATATAAATCAGAAAACCAATTTCAAAGGCCGTTCTTAATTCACTAATCACAAATGCGGGAATAAGCACAAACATGGGGGTTTCTTCAGCCGTTTTGGGTTTGTCTATCTTACCTGCATGAAGAAAAAGAAGCAAATCATCTTCTCTGGTTTGCCCAAGCATAAAAGCCCGCAATGGCTTGATGGCTCTGTCCATGGCTTCGGACTGGGTAATATCTTCATTCAGGTAAGGCGTCAAAGCCGTGCTATCTATGGTTTCCCATACAGGCATCATGATAAACATACTCATAAACAGTGCCAAACCAATCAGGATTTGCGTAGGTGGGCTTTGCTGTGTGCCTAAAGCCTGTCGCAAAAAGGCAAAAACAATCAGAATCCGTGTAAATGATGTCATCATCACCAAAATAGATGGCGCAAGCGCAAGGATGGTTAACCCCGCAACAATTTTTAACCCTGTAAACCATGAATCAGGATCTTCAGCTTCACCTAGGCTGATGGATAAGGTAGGTATATCTGCAGCTTGCGCCATGTGTGGCAATAAAAGCAGCAAGAGCAACATCAAACTACGCAACATGCTTATCCGTGTTATCCGTTGTAATATCCGCAATTTTATGCACGCCCCCTGCACCCACACCCAGAAGGTAATGCCGTTTGCCATGTTTGATTTCAAGCACACTGTTTTTGCTGTCAATGTGCAGGCGTTGTACAACCTGTATCTGCCCGTCTTTGGCTGGCATCACTTTTCCCTGAAACCGTTTCATGAGCCATACCAGCCCCGCGAAAACAGCCAGCACTAAAGCGAGCGCGCCTACAGATTGTGCTATCATTGCCATAAAACCTGTCTCCCCCATCATGCTTTAAGACAAGCTCTGAATACGATCGCCCTGCGGCACAACTTCCACCACACGAACACCCAACTTGCCATCAGCGGATACCACTTCGCCCCTGGCAAACACACGCCCATTGGCGAGAATATCAACTTCCGCGTTAGGTTCTTTTTTCAGGTCCAGCACCATGCCTCTGTGCAGGCGTGACACGATATGCAAGGGTAATTGTACCCGGCCTAGCTCCACGCTGATGGCCAGAGGTACATGCATAATGGCTTCAAGGTTAACTTTTTGACCATCATTGCTGGCGGCATCTGCTTGTGTTGTCGCTTCTTCTGTTTCAGACATGTCAATCTCCCATCCTGTGATATATGTTCCCTGTCATGTTGCATCCATGTCGTGCGGTGTCACCGGGTCAAGCAACTCGGCAGCAAGCTGCCCGTCCTGACTGCCTGGCATGGCCTCAAACATGGGGCTATCACTCACCCACAAGGTTGCAGGATCTTGTTTGTTTTTCTGCAAGGGTAAAAAATCACCTGCGCGCAACCCTAAAAACTGTTGGATATTCAACTGGCAGCGCCCAAACTCCAGGCGCATGGTCATGGGGACGTGTATCAAATTTTTTTCCAGGGCTTCTGACCAGGCAGGATCTTGAACGCCTGCTTCTTCTGCTGCGGCTGTACGCAAACTATCCAGCACTGGCTCTAAAAAGGAACGTGGATAATGTAAGTATACATGCCCCTTAAACGCTTCAGATAACCCCATGCCAAAACCAACCGAAAAACACATGTCAGCCATTGAAGCAATACCCAGAAACTGAGCTTCGACCTCGATTTTTTGTAGGTGATAAGACATGGAGCATACAGGCTCCCACATATGAGACAGCAGCTTTTCCAAAGCAGAGCCAATCCGCATGGCAAGCTGTGTTTCAACAGGTGAGAGTACATCCGTATCTTTATCAAAGATTTCACCTTGCCCACCCAACATTGCATCAATATAGGCAACGGTTAACGCTAAATCACAAGCCACAACCATGCGACCAAAACCATCCACCTCGTAGATAAAATAAACTTGTGGCACTTTTTGATCATCTTCCAGAATATCTTCATAAACTCGCTGTACTATACGCTCGCTATCAACCGTTATATCACGCTGAAATGTTTCCACCCATAACTCCTTGAGCGATTCTTTCATACGGTGCTGTAAAGTCATAAAAAGCGGATAACGCTCTGGGCCGGAAAGGTGAGACGCATCAAAGTCAAAAGGCTCAACATGTTCAGGCTGTGGTATCGCGGGCAAAGTCGCGAAAAGAGCATCGGCTTCTTCACCAGGCACTACAGCCTGCATCAAAGCATCAATTTCTTCGGGTGCCAAAACCGGCTCTGCCGCCTGATTTGCGTTGGTGGCTACTTCTGTCATTGTGAAACAAAATCCGTGAAATACATGTTTTTGACTGGCTTGCCACCCACCAGGCGGTTGATACGATAGACAAGGTCTTCCTTCAAATCGTATTTCCCCTGTGGCGTCCTGATTTCCGCGAATGTTTTGCTGGAAAGCAGCGTTAATACCATATCATTGATTTCAACCATATGCTGCTCAACGCGTGGTCGCACATCTTCATTTTTCAATTCCAGCTTGATTTTTGCTCGCAAGAAACGGCTAATATCCGTATCTGCCAGGTTAATCGTAATATCCGCAAGGTCGAGAAATACAGGTGGCGCGCCTGGATCTTCATCTTCTGCTTCAGGTATTTCTACTGCTTCACCTTTTGCTGTTTCTTCCTGAGAAGATGGCGCACTCGTTTGTTCCATACTCATCATTTTCCAGGCAATAAACCCTCCAATGCCAAGCAAAATAAGCAGTAACACAAAATTAATAATGGGCAGCAAACCACCTTTTGCTTTTTTCGGCGTTTCATCTTCTACTTTTTCATCTGCCATAATTCAAACTCCTCTTACTTGTACACGACAATATCAACGCGGCGATTTTTTGCTCTGCCAAATATCGTGGCATCTGTGGATACAGGCCGTGATGGCCCATAACCCGCCAACGATAAACGTGAGGGGCTTACGCCCTCTGCCTGGAGTATATGCAAGACTGATGCCGCCCTGGCCAGACTAAGGCTCCAGGGGTCTGTAAATGGTGGTAATAGTTTGGCTCTGTCATCAGTATGCCCATTCACGCTGATTTTCCCTGGCGATGTTGCCAACATGCGAGCCAATCTCCTTAAAGCCTTGATATGCTTGGGATTAAGCTTGGCTGAACCTTCTTCAAACAATGCGGCATCTTCCATGCGCAGGTATAAACGATTTTTCACAATCAAGGCGCGAACATGATGCTCTAATGTGGAATTTTTGAGCACAACGTTACTATTTTGACGCATCGCCAGCATCAGCTCCTTGGGCGTGACAATACGTTGAAGCTCCAAAGGTCGAATGATATTAATCTCCGTACCTGCCCCCGCGTTTAACACGGAAACAGCCTGATCAAAATAGGTAGAAATATCCTGCAGTCCTGTTTTATCCAGTGTGGACATGGACACCAGCAAAATAAAAAAGGTAAGCATTAAACTGATAAGGTCAGCAAACGTAGTCATCCACGCTTCAGGATCAGCAAGCACCTCAGGCTCTAACTTCTTTTTCCTGGCCATTTAAAAACTCTTGTTCGGTGGCGCGACCACATGATGTTGTGGTGTCACCAGTTTCCCCGCCGCAACCTGGCTTTCGGGTGTGACGGTAACAGGCCTGAACTTCAATATGATTTCCACCCTTCTGCTCATATCAGGCTCACCTGGAATAGGGTGCTTATCACCCATGCCTGCTGCAATCATGCGACCATTAGGCACCCCCCGCTCGGACAAGGCGTGAAACAAGCTCATGGCTCTTGCTGCCGATAGCTCCCAGTTGGAAGGGAAGCGAGAGCCTCGAGTGGGTGTATCATCCGTATGCCCTTCAATACGAATCTCTATCACTTCCGGTTTCCTGAAAATTTCAGCCAGTTTATCTATCAAAGGATACATAGCCCGCGAGATTTCAACTTGCCCTGTAGCAAACACGATTGTTTCAGGGAATCGAACCCGAACCTTGTCCTGATCAAGAGGCAAGGCTTGAATAGCATCTCCCAGGCCCAAAGCCTTGGACACATCCGTCAATTCTTTGGCGGTGCGTTTGGGCGCTCGCCTGCCATCAAGAATATCACGCGCAGGCATAGATGGGCCACGGCCATCCGTAAGGTTTGCGCCATCAGGTAAGGGGCTAAAAGTACCAGCGAGCGAGCCAATAGCTGCCAGCCGCTTTTCATCCACAATCACCGCAATGGACGTGAGCAAAATAAAAAATGCCAGCATTTGCATCATCAGTTCCAGAAACAGGGCTGCGCCAGGGTCTTTGTCTGGTAAAACAGGCTCTGGCTTTTTCTGACGCTTGCTCATAACTTAATCGAATACAGATTTGCGATTGGCGGGTGGTAAAAAGCCATGCAATTTCTGCTCCATCACCCTTGGATTTTCGCCGGCAACCAGTGATTGTACACCTGTCAAAATAATCTCATGTACCAGAACTTCTTCTTTGCTGCGTGTTTTGAGCTTGGTTGCCATGGGCAAGAAAATGATATTGGCCATCAATGCGCCATAAAATGTGGTCAACAGCGCTACCGCCATGGATGGGCCAATGGACGCGGGGTCTTCCATGTTGGCAAGCATGAGAACAAGGCCAACCAATGTGCCAATCATGCCCATGGATGGCGCAAAAGTCCCCAGAGCTGTCATCATATCTGAACCACGCTGATGCCGCTCGCCCAGCTTATCCATTTCCATATACAAAATATCTTCAATTTCACTGGGCTCTTGCCCATCAATCGCCATTTGCAATCCTTTGGATAAAAAAGGGTGCTCAATATCTCCCACTTTGCTTTCCAAAGCCAGAATGCCTTCTTTGCGCACAATTTGAGAAAGTTCTACCAACTCTTTCACAACGCTTGGCCCATCGGCTGGTTTGTTCAATATGGTTTTAAGAATGATTTTAATCACACCGATACAATTGGCGAGTGGATATGCAATCAATAGCACACCAACTGTGCCACCAATTACAATTGCCATGGAAGGCACATCAATAAACCCTGTGACTGCGTCACCAATCGCAAAAAGTACCAAACCAAACGCAACGACTATGCCTATAACAGTAGCGATATCCACAAAGCTTCCTCCTGAAACATATAAATCCACATGTGTAAACGGTAGATAAGCGAAAATCATGCCAATCTGATATTTGCCCCAATTAAGGATTGAAAATTTGGCCATTGATGGCATACTAAGAACACGCCGACAGGCACAAGGAGGCCGCCATGAACACACAAAAACGACACGGTTTATCCATTGGTATTGAAAGAGCAAACCATGAATTTTTTGTTTCCCTCAAAGCCATTGGCAAATTAACCCACGCGGATTACGAGGTCATCACGCCCATGATTGATGCCGCTCTGGCTGAAGTAAAATCGCCTGATGTCAAAGTCTTGATTGATGCAAGAGAGATGGAAGGCTGGGAGCTTCAAGCGGCATGGGATGATTTCAAGCTGGGCTTAAAGCATAACAATGATTTCCATAAAATCGCCATTGTAGGCAGCAAAAAGTGGCAACAAATGACCGCGAAGATAGGTAATTGGTTTGTATCAGGTGAGGTGAAGTTTTTCTTTGATATTGAAGACGCGCTACAATGGTTACATCACTAGGGTCTGTCACCTGGGATCAACAATGTGTGCCAAATCAACCAAATCCCAATCACCGTGATTGCGGTATAACCTCTTTTGTTGATCCGGATAATCCGCCACGTCTTGCTCCAGTCGCTGCCCCATCACCAGAATCACAAGCGTCTCATCCCCTGTGTTTTTCAAATCATGAGCAGCCATACCAGCAGGAAATCCAACAAAATCACCCTTTTTAAATGGAAAATATTCATCATTGATTCTAAGCGTGCCCTGCCCCGAAAGCACGTATATACACTCTTCTTCATGGTAATGGATATGGTATTCCGTGCTGTCCTTGCCAGGCTCAATATACACAAGATGAACACCTATCTTGCTCAATCCCACCTCATCACCAATAGATTTTCTTATCCTGTCGGCATTGGGGTTCAAAAAGTGAACCCTTTGCTCACCTTGCATGGCTTCAATCTGTTCAGATGTTAGCATTAAATTTCGACAAGACATGACATACTCTCCTTGATGACTTAGACCTTCCATATATGGCTATACACGGCTCATCATGGGCTGATGAGGGAGCTTTGTTGTTGCTGACAAAAATATCTTCCCAAACTCAAAAAAGCCATGTTTCCGATAGAATGGAACACATGGAACCCTAGCATTCAAAACTATTTTTTCTCCACCTGAGTGTTGAGCCGCAGATATGATGCTTTTCAACAAGGCTGAGCCCAAACCCAGGCGCTGCTTTTCTGCGCTGACCGCCATTTGTGATATTTTATAAACCGCATAATCTATGTTTGTCAGGCGACCACAAGCAACCACACGACTATGCTCAACCAAGGCAAAGTGCCTGCTCCTTAACTCCAACTGATCTTGCGCAACCGCTTCTGGCAACCCATATTCTTGAAAAAACGAGATATACCGCAGATTTAGCACCTGAGGATAATATTGCCCATTGGGTGTCACTTCAATAATGTCTGGCATAACGCTTGGCTCACCGGCAGCCAAAAGCGGAGTGGCTTGGAGCGCAGCGGAAAGCCGCGTAGCTTTTGGATGTCCGGTGTAGCCCTTTGTTAGCGCAATTAGCCATGCAAAAGCGCCTTAGACTCAGACTCATGAGAAGATGAATCTCTAAGAAGTTTTTTAATATCATCATCTTCTACATGCGCTATCTTCAATACAGACATTAATTCTTCTTGATGAAACAGCTCCCCTAAATACTCTCGTTTATCTTGGTTCTTGGTGTGTTTATAAAACGTTCCTAGGCTTTTATACCATTTGATATTCTCGCTTAGTACTTTCCAGATTGCCTTTTTACTGCTTTTTCTGAACATTTCCTCCAGCACAGGCAGGTAGCGCTCTTTCGCCAATAGAACAGCTTTTCGTTTTTTATCCTCTGCCATTTTGTTCAACTTCATTGCTTCGTTATAGATTGTTGTTTCAACCCATTTATGACCTTGCTCTCGAATCCCGGAGTTATAGCAAGCATAGGTGTACAGAGTATATTTCTTACTGCATATCGGGCAATCCATTCGCCAGTTAGTTTCAAAGCGCCCCCAATCATCACTACGGTCAATCACCGTATATGTTCCTGTACCACATGGACAGGACTTTTGGGTCTCGGTTGAATCCCAGCTCATCGTCGTTTCTTTTTACGCTAACAATCCCATTCGCAGGAATGATAGTCCTCATATTTACAATACATAGGTGGAACAATAGTACTTTTGCATATTGAACACAAAGAGGCGACGAACTATGGCATGGTTTTGTGAGGCCTAAAGCCAAAGAATAAACTTATGTAATGACGAAAGATTGCGGTTGGTTATAGTTTGCAGCAAAAGATAAGCAGGTATCGGAGCGTTTTGCCGTGACATTTCAAGATTTATTGCTGACATTACAACAGTTTTGGGCAAAGCAGGGCTGCGTGGTGCAGCAGCCTTATGATAGTGCCATGGGTGCAGGTACATTTCATCCAGCCACCTTTATGCGCGTGTTGGATAATCAAG
>CAZLES010000027.1:6560-8715 GCA_964558615.1 uncultured Zetaproteobacteria bacterium | reverse complement strand
TCAGATATTATGCATCCGCTGGGTGCATTGTTTGTGGGCGTGGTTGCTGGTGCTGTCTTTGTTTGGGGTTTTACCTTGATGCAGAATAAATTCAAGATTGATGATGTGCTGGGTGTCGTACCCTTGCATGGTGTTTGTGGCGCGTGGGGAGGTATCGCTGCTGGTATCTTTGGCACAACAACCTTGGGTGGCGCAGGTGGTGTGACCTTGATGGCGCAGCTTGTGGGTACATTCACAGGTGTTGGTATTGCTGTTATCGGTGGTTTTGTTGTATATCAAGCCATTAAAGCAACACTTGGCATTCGTTTATCGGAAGAAGATGAACATATGGGGGCAGACCTGGCTGTTCATCACATTAGCGCGTATCCAGAAGAGGATATGCAAGCGTAACATATGCGAGGCGTGGCACAGTTTATTCCGTGCCACTTTTGTCAGGGTGAAGTGCTACGGGTTTCTTCAAATTGAAAATCAGGCCATGTTTTTGAGAACTGGTAGCGTTTCCCTTGCCATACCATATGCCCCGAAACCTTGCCTTCCGCGTCAACGCGTATATTTCCTTTGCCATGCTTTTTGCCATCTTTGATACGGAACGTGGCATTGAATTCCTTGCGTTTGCGCAAGTGTAAGCTCACTTGATCAGCACGGATGTTTTTATTGTGAAACAGCCACTGACCATTATATACGGTAACATCACCATCGCCTTTCCAGCTTAGCAGTTTTTGTTTTTCGGCAAAGCTTCCTTCAAGGTTGAGCGTGGCATAAATGGAGGCTTCCAGGTGAGTACCAAATTGTTTGTGCAACCATAGCCAGTTATGAAGATGAATACCGCCTACCTGAATTGTACCGCGCAGGTTAAGCACACCATTCATGACAGATGTGCGTACATTCCTGGCTTTTAAAGAGCCTTCATAGAATCTAGCTTTAAAATTGCTCAGGCTTAATGCTTTTTGCTCATCATCGACCTGATAGTTGGCACGCAAGTGCGTTAACTTGCCAAAAGGCAGACGCAGCACCTTGCTTTGGAGTTTGCCAGAAGCTTTGAAAGGTAAAGATTGTAACAGGAGCAAGGCCTGATCATCCAAAAACTCGGCTTCGATATTGAGTTGATTGTTTTTACTGCTGAAAAACTCGGCCAAATTGCGGCCTTGTGTCCAACGTAAGTGTTGTACTTGCCATTGTTTGCCATCGGTTTGAATCTGTCCATCAACATAGTGTCTGCCTTGGCCAAACTGAATCAAATCCACATCAGCCTGGTGAATGACAATATCTTTTTCAGGGCTGCTAAGCGCGGTACTTCCCCGAATGTAGCCATGCCACGCATCCCACGGCTGAGGCAATTTGATACCTGCTTCTGAAAGCGTATCGAAATTGATTTCCATGTCAGAAAAGAGCCATTGATTTTGTTCATGGCGAAGTTGAAATGAGGATTCGTCCAGAGTTATGGCAAGGAGCGTATAAGCAGGAAGCTTGTCCTCTTCCCAAAGCAGCTCACCTTGTACGTGCATGGGTATATCCAGCGGTTTCAACATATCGGGTGTGCGAATTTCAGCTTGAGTGATGTCCAGCTCCATATCCATTTGTGTCAAATCGCCGTGGGAAAGATTTAAGTTGATATGTCCGTCCACATAACCTTGGCCTTGAATATCTTGCTGAATGTTAAAAGGAGGCATAAAACTCCACTGGCTGAGTGGCAACCAAAGTGTGGAGTGATGCAGCAAAAGTGGCAACTTTAGATGCCCTGCCTCATAACGAATGCTGTTCAGTTCCATATCAGGCTCATCTTTTTCACTGGCAGTTAGGGTGAGGTTATTGATTTGCCATGTTTGAGCATTTTTCCAAATCAGGTTGGATAATTGCAACCTGGCTGGCGGCATGTGTATGACTTTATGATGATCATTCCATTCAGTGGCATACTCAAAGGCTGGCCATGTGACTTCTGCCGAGGTGAACCATTGGCCACCGCTTAGGTCAACGGTTGCCTGGAAATGTTCCAGAGTTAAATCTGTAGTTCCCGGAATGTTCAAAACTTGCAACAAGGGGTTGACTGCTATTTTTTCACTTTTAACAACAAAAGTACATTCTCCTGCTTGCTCACATTGCCCTGAAAACTGGACAGCGCCTGTGGCAGGGTGATTCATCACCATTTCATCAATGG
>CAZLES010000027.1:0-6460 GCA_964558615.1 uncultured Zetaproteobacteria bacterium | reverse complement strand
TGTTCAAAATGAATTTCACTTTGGGAAATATCAACACGTTTAAGTTGAATGCTATCGGTTTGGGCAAGGTTCAGCCAAACTTCCTTTTCATTGTTGAATACATTGATTTCAGCATGGTGTAAAAATAATGCCTGGGCAATAGGCTTGCCGACAAGCAGCGCAGGTAAATCAAGGTCGATATACAACTGTTCGATTTCCGCGTCAAAGGCATTCGCTTGAATGGATGCCTGATTCAAGTGAATGGAGCCGGCATACATCAGGCTAAGTTCCAGGCCTTTGGCATGCAGTTGTATGCCTGTTTTTGCAAGTTGGGCTTGTAAAATCTGATACAGTTTTTGGGTATTAACCTGAAAAAAGGATATACCCAAAAACAAGACAACAGCGATGCTAGCATATATCCATGCGCGCAACTGATGCCTCTTGTGCATACGGGTGTTAACCCAAGAGCGCTTTTAAACGCTGGTTAACCATGGCAGGGTTGGCTTTACCCTTGGATGCTTTCATCACCTGCCCCACAAAGAAGCCAAACAAGCGATCCTGTCCGGCCTTGTAGGCTTCAACCTGCTCAGGATTAGCATCCAGTACTTCCTGAATCATGGCATCTATTGCGCCGACATCAGAAATTTGCCTTAAACCCTTGTCGTCAATGATGGTATCAGCGTCTTTACCTGACGCTATCATGGCATCAAGCACATCCTTGGCGATTTTACCTGAAATTGTATTGTCGGCAATTCTGTCCAGCAATTGTGCCAGGGCTTGCGCGGATACAGGCGATTCAGAGATGTCCTTGTTCAGCTCTTTAAGACGACCCAGCAACTCATTAGCCAGCCAGTTGGCGCATTGTTTGGGATTGGCAGGGTGAGCAGCAACCAAAGCTTCATACCACTGTGCCAGGCCTTGGGTTTGCGTGAGCACATCTGCATCATAAGCTGATAAGCCAAATTCAGTTTCAAAGCGTTTACGCATTTGGTTTGGAAGCTCTGGCATACTAGCCTGAATGGCATCCACTTCTTCCTGGGTGACGCGCAAGGGTGGCAAATCAGGTTCGGGAAAATAACGATAATCATGTGCTTCTTCCTTGCTGCGCATGGAACGGGATTCATTTTTGACGGAATCCCAAAGTCTGGACTCCTGCTTGACCTTGCCGCCATCTTCAATGATTTCAATTTGACGCAAGGCCTCAAATTCAATGGCTTGCTTGATAAAACGGAAGCTATTCATGTTTTTTAACTCTGTGCGTGTACCAAAAGGTTCGCCCGGACGGCGAACGGATACATTGGCATCACAACGAAATTGGCCTTTTTCCATGTCGGCATCCGATACACCAAGAAACTTGATGATTTGATGCAGCTGTTTTAAATATGCAACTGCTTCATCAGCAGAGCGCATATCAGGCTCGGATACGATTTCCATCAAGGGGATGCCAGAGCGATTAAGGTCGATATGTGATACCGCATCCAGGCCTTCATGCATGGATTTGCCAGCATCTTCTTCCATGTGAATCCGTGTAATCCCTATACGCTTTTCACCATCTTTGGCAGGGATATCAATATAGCCCCCTTCTACGATAGGTACCGCAAATTGCGAGATTTGATAGCCCTTGGGTAAATCAGGGTAAAAATAGTTTTTACGGTCAAACTTGGATTCCAGATTAATTTTGGCATTGATGGCCAGGCCTGTGAGAATGGTTTTTCTTGCCGCCTCATCATTCAGCACGGGTAGTTGCCCCGGCATACCCAGGCAAACGGGGCAAGTCTGGCTATTAGGCTCTGCGCCAAATGCAGTGGAGCAGCCACAAAAGGCTTTGGTTTTGGTATTGATTTGACAGTGTACTTCCAGTCCGATAACTACTTCCCAGCTCATGCTGTACCTCCGAAACCTTTGGGATGCTGAGTATGCCAGTCTGTTGCGTGCTCATAAGCTGAAGCAGCTTTCAGGATTTTATCTTCCTGCCATGCTGGCGCAATCCATTGCAGGCCAACCGGCAGCCCCTGAACAAAGCCACACGGCTGCGACAGGCCTGGTAAACCAGCCAGGTTTACAGCAATGGTGAAAATGTCAGATAAATACATGGTGAGAGGGTCTTCTGTTTTTTCGCCAGACTTGAAAGCGGGAACAGGGCTGGTGGGGGTTGCAATCACATCCACCTGCGTAAAAGCCTGCTTGAAATCTTGACTGATTAATGTGCGCACTTGTTGCGCTTTAAGATAATAGGCATCGTAGTAGCCAGAAGATAAGGCAAATGTGCCTGTCAGAATACGGCGTTTGACTTCAGCACCAAAACCCTCATCACGAGAGCGCGCATACATATCTTCCAGGTCTTCAGGATTGTCGCATCTATGCCCAAAGCGAACCGCATCATAACGGGACAGGTTGGTGGAAGCCTCAGATGGGGCAATCACATAATAGGCAGCAACTGCATACTCAGTGTGTGGCAATGAAATATCCACGATTTCAGCACCAAGCTCTTCGCATGTTTGCAAAGCAGCTTCCACTTGGGCGCGTACTTCTTCATCCATGCCATCCATAAAGTATTCTTTGGGTTTACCAATGCGCAAACCTTTCATGTCTCTGGCTTTACAAGCCTTTAACCAATCAAGGTCAGGCGCGTCCACGACAGATGTCGCATCACCTGCGTCATGCCCAGCTATCACGGATGTTAATAAGGCCGCATCTTTAACAGTACGCGTCATGGGTCCGGCTTGATCAAGCGATGATGCGAACGCGATGATGCCACGGCGAGAAACACGTCCATACGTTGGCTTTAATCCGATCAAACCTGTAAGTGCCGCGGGCTGACGAATCGAGCCGCCTGTATCCGTGCCTAATGCAGCAGGAGTTAAACCCGCAGCAACCGCAACAGCAGAACCACCTGATGAGCCACCAGGGATACAATCGGTGTTCCAGGGATTTTTACAGCCGCCAAAAGCGGAGGTTTCATTGGATGAACCCATGGCAAACTCATCCATATTGGTTTTGCCCACAAGCACAGCACCAGCTTCTTTTAAGCGGGTAATCACATGGGCATCATAAGGTGCTTCAAAACCTTCAAGAATTTTTGAGCAGCAAGTGGTTGGCCCATGCTGGGTGCAGAAAATATCTTTAATGGCGATGGGCAGGCCTTCCAATGGTCTGGCTTCATGTTCAGCTCTATACGCGTCAGAGGCTTGCGCTTGCGCCAGCACATGGTCAGCATCAATATGTACAAATGCGTTCAAATCATCATTGTATGCTGCAATGCGATCGAGATAAAGCCTGGCTACTTCAACAGCTGTGGTTTCTCCAGCTTGGAGTTGCGTTTGAATTTCTGTTAATGAACGAAACGGCATGGTATTTCCTTGAGGATATTTATTGTAATGAATGCGTTAATCTCTGACTGTACTATTCAATCACTTTGGGCACGACATACAAGCCAGCTTCAGTGTGTGGAGCAGACTTTTGCAAGGCCTCACGGCGATCGACATTGGTAACGACATCAGCACGTTGCGGCATGGCAACATCGTGAGGGTGTGCGGTTGGTGTGATACCATCGGTATTCACCTCAGCCAGTTTATCAATGTATCCCAAAATGCTGTGAAGTTGAGGGGCAAGCTCGGTTGCTTCAGCATCGGTTAAGCGGATACGAGAAAGGTTCGCGATTTTTTTTACGTCAATGTCCATAAAGACCACCTGAATTGAATAAGTCAGGCGCAGTCTAGTCTGCAATTTTGTGTTTCTCTAGTCTTTTACGTGTACCTGATAGGCTTCCCATGTTTGTTGTGGGTCAAGGCCTATGCATTCGGCATATTGTTGCAGGTAACTTTTAAAGTAAAAGTGCCCAGGAAAGGCTGAAGCATCATCAACTTCAATGGCTTGCAGATAGAGTTTGGGGATATTGGTTTTTTTTGCAATATCATCCAAAGTAATCCCCTGTGATTCGCGCAGTTGCTGCAAAACCTTGCCATCAACATATTCAGGCAACGCCTGTTTTTCCACGCCTGGTTTGCAAGATTTGACATGGATACGTTGGGAAGAACGTGTTTTTGCCTTGTCTGGTTGAGAGCTTGATGCGAGGTTGATTTGCTCATCATACACCCTTCTTGCTTCGGGATTGGAAAGTACGAGATAGGCTTCCTCAATCCGTTCATTGATTTTGACCAACTCTTCTTCGGAGTACAGGGAGTAGGTTGCCAGAGAACCAGGTTGATAAATCTCCTTGATTTCCCTGTAGGCTTTCACAATACCCAGCGCGGAAGATTCCGAAGATACATTGAGAATTTCATAGTATGTAGGTTGCTTTGCCATACGATGACTCATGATAGCCTGAGCTCTTGCTCGCGCTTTGTGATGATGCGCGCTGCCAGGCGGTGAAGGTAAGTCGCATTGCGGCACTGTGGAAAAGTTTGATAGTAGGCAAGCTTTTGCTTAAGGGATTGTATCACTTGTGTATCATGATAAAGGTGACCTAGCAGATTCATGTCCAAACCGAAAAACTTCTTGGTCACAACCTTCATGCCATCACCCAGCTTGACATCAGAAGGCTCAAATACCTGATTGATAATCAGGTTAACACGAAGCTGTTTGAGATTGTTTTGGATAAGCTTGGCTTGCTCTGGATGTTTTTCCACCATGGCCGCCACAAAGCTCGCGAAAGATTGTATATGATTCAGACTTCGCTGCTCCTGATAGACATAGTATGCCAACCGTTGTTGCGCTTTGGGCAAGCTTTTGAGTTGGCGAGTCAGCATGCTCCGGATAAAACGGTAGCTGTTTTCTACCGATGTGGGTTCAGGCATGACTACCAATATACCTTGATCTGCAGCCAAGAAAAAATCCAGAGTATTAAAGCCTGTTCCCGCGCCCAAATCCAGAATCACATAATCGGCATCAAGGTGCGACAGGTTGCGAATGATTTTAAGCTTTTGATAGTGCTTCAGGTTTGCCATATTCAAATCATCAGATGCGCCACTGATAAGGCCGATAAAAGGATGATGGCCTCGTTCAACCAGGGTGTTGATATTAATTTTCTGGTGTAGCAAGTCAGACAGTGTGGTAGTTGGGTGATTGATACCAAGGCATGTGTGCGCGTTGGCACTGCCAAGATCCAGATCAACCAGTACAGCTTTCTTCTCATGGGAAGCCAGTGCCATGGCTAAATTGGCCGCAACAAAACTTTTGCCAACGCCACCTTTGCCGCTGGCAACCGCCCAAATTTGCGGCGGCATTTGTTGTTTGTTGCTACCCATGCCCCTTTTCTAGACCCCCGAGACCTTGCCATGAAGTGACCAAAATCACTGGTAGCATGAACAAATTAGAGGCTTTCGTCAAATCAGGGTAGGCGATACCCCTGAAGTCAGGATGAGCAGGATTCCTGATCCAGTTGGCCGCTTTTCAATCTGGAAATGTAGTTTTTCAGGGCTTGCTTGACGTTGCCATGCAAGAGGTACAGCCCGATAAAGTTAGGCAATGCCATGCCCAGAATAAGCAAATCACTGAAGGTCAGGATGTTTCCCGCACTGCCAATGGTAGCAAGCACAATAAACACCAGAAAAACAATTTTGTAAGTGAGTGAAAAGCGTTCACCAAACAGGTATGTCCAGCAGCGTTCACCATAATAAGACCAGGAAATCATGGTGCTAAAGGCAAACAGAACTACGGATACAGTGAGGATGTATGAAAACCAAGGCACAACAGAGCCAAAAGCCGCAGATGTCAGTGCCGCACCATGTTTGTTGAGCACCAGTTCTGCATGTTCGGGTGCGTTATAAACCCCAGTAATGACAATCACCAAAGCTGTCATGGTACAAATTACAATGGTATCAATAAAAGGCTCATACAGTGCAACCATACCTTGGCGAACAGGATATTTGACCGATGCCGCAGAATGGGCAATCGCCGCTGAGCCAATGCCTGCCTCACTGGAAAAAGCGGCGCGTTTAAAGCCTTGCACAACCACACCAATCAACGCACCTAAACCCGCATCTAAAGAGAATGCACCATGCCAAATGGTGGCAAAGGCTTGGGGTACTTGTGCTGAATTGGAAAGAATGATGAATAAGCAGGTGCCGACATAAAGCATGACCATGGTCGGCACAATCGCTTCAGCCGCATGAGCAATACGCTTGATGCCGCCAATAATCACCGTGCCTACAATGGCTGCCATGATAAGCCCAAACATCCATGGGAAATCGTTAAAGAAAGTTATTTCACCTTTGATGGCGCCCAAAGCCTGAGACACTTGGAAAGCATTGCCAGCGCCCAGTGAGCCAAAAATACAGAAGGTGGCAAACATCATCGCCATGGATTTACCTAAACCGGGCATACCTTTTTCAGATAAACCATTGGAAAGGTATTCCATAGCACCGCCCATCAACCTGCCATCAGGGCGAACTTGACGGTACATTTGCCCTAATGTGACCTCGGTAAATTTTGCTGTCATACCGAAGAAACCTGCAATCATCATCCAGACAATCGCCCCAGG
>CAZLES010000026.1:0-8864 GCA_964558615.1 uncultured Zetaproteobacteria bacterium | reverse complement strand
GAATGCTGAGAGCTTACACGTGCTGCAGCCCCTCCAGGGCCACGAAACACCATGGGGCAATCGTATTGACCACCTGTCATATATTTCATTTTGGCCGCAGCGTTCACAATCTGGTCTGCTGCCAAAACCGCAAAATTCCAAGTCATAAATTCAATAATTGGGCGTAGCCCCGCCATGGCAGCACCAACACCAAGCCCCGCAAAACCAAGCTCAGTAATCGGCGTATCAATCACGCGGCGAGGCCCAAATTTATCCAACATACCTTGGGATACTTTGTATGCGCCATTGTATTCAGCGACTTCTTCACCCATAAGAAACACACGGTCATCCCGTTCCATTTCCTGGCACATCGCCTGATTTAATGCTTCACGATATGTAATTTTTGCCATGATTATCCCACCTGCCTTGGATATGGATACGCATTGGGAATTTCATCCGTCACAACATCATCCCAAAGCTTGGAAAGGTCGGGTTCGGGCTGTGCTTCTGCGGCCTTGGCAACAGCGACAATCTCTTTCTTAATATCTTTATCTTTTTGTTTGAACTCCGCTTCCGTTGCCAGCCCTGCTTCAATCATCTGTTTTTGCAGGCGCACGATGGGGTCGCGCCCGGAACGCCATTCTTCCACCTCGTCACGGGTACGATAGGTCGCAGGGTCTGACATGGAATGACCACGATAACGATAGGTCATCATTTCCACAATGATTGGCCCTTGCCCCGAGCGGGCATGCTCCAACGCTTCTGTCATCTTGCGTTCGACTTCTAACACATCCATACCATCAACTTGAATACCTGGAACTTTAAAAGAAATCCCACGTTTATATAAATGTGTTTCTGCTGATGCACGGCTTAAAGACGTACCCATGGCGTATTGGTTATTTTCAATCACAAAAACAACGGGAAGCTTCCAAAGCGCTGCCATATTAAAGGATTCATACACAGCGCCTTGATTCACGCCACCATCACCCATGATGGTAATGGAAACACGTTTGTCATCACGATATTTGCTAGCAAAGGCAAAACCTGTACCAATCGGCACTTGCTCACCCACAATACCATTACCACCCGCAAAGTTTTTGGATTTATCAAACATGTGCATAGAGCCGCCCTTGCCGCCCACAACACCACCTTCCCTACCCAAAAGCTCAGCCATGACTGCCACGCCATCCGTGCCTCTGGCCAGGATATGCCCATGATCACGGTAGCTGGTCAACATATAGTCTGTGGGTTCGGCCGCTTCTTCCATGCCTACACAAACCGCTTCCTGCCCGTTACACAAATGGCAAAAACCACCAATCTTCTTAAGGCCATACAACTGCCCTGCCTTTTCTTCAAATCGCCGAATATAAAGCATCATATCATGCATGGCATGCAAACGCTCAGCGCTATAAAAACGCCCTTCCTGCGTGATTCCCGGCTGGTTATCATCGTGTTTTTTGCTTGTCATAACTTCCCCAATCTACTTGCTTGACTGCGAACTATGCCCGACTCATATCCCTTCGCAACCCATAAAGGTCGCAAAAGCTAAAATATGCTATCAGGGCTTCAACATATATATGCTGAAATCATTGTCCAAATAACCCGTTTTTAGTTGGCATGCCGGACTTAATGTTTTGCAAAATTCCAGTATCTCATCAGGCTGAAAACTCTGTAAATCAAATGCCTGAACCACATTTGCATTAAGCAGGTTAAACGCCACACCTTTACGGCATAACCTGTACATTTCCTTGATAACTTTCCTGGTGTATTTCCCTTTATCGTGATAGGGCTCATTAAGCGCGCCTGAAAGCAAAACCCAGTCGAACGAGCGCGCTTTAAACCGCCCATCATGCAATTCCCCAACCCACAAATCCGTATGTGGATGATGCTGTCGGGCAACGGCAATCAAATCTGGCGAAATATCAATACCCGTATAATCAACTGCCATACCTTGAGCATCAAACCAACGCTTCAAATCAGCAAAACCACAACCCACATCCAGCACACTATCACCCGAAGCAACACCAATCTCAGCCAACACGGCAAAGCGCATGTCCTGCACATCTTTATTACTCCAGTACAAGGCATTGGGATGGTAGCCATAGCGCTTCAAGCTATCACTGTGTCTATCAATAATACGTTTACGCTGCGCTTTGTTCATCACACTATCAAGCCTTGATGATGACACTTTCTCCACATGAAACATGCTCAAACAAATCTATTATATCCTCATTTTTCATGCGGATGCAGCCATGTGAAGCGGGTGTACCAATCTTGTTTTCCTCATCTGTACCATGGATATAAATATAGCGCCTGAATGTATCTTTTTTTCCACGTTTATTGATGCCTGTTTGTTTACCTTCCAGCCATAAAATTCGGCTTAATATCCAATCCTTGCGTTGCTTCTTGTCACTCTGGCGAAACACGCCTGCAGCCTGCCTTGCCACAAAAACCGTCCAGGGTTGCTCCCCTTCACCGATTTTATATTTGATGGCATGCTTGCCCAACGGCGTTTGATAACTGCCATATATATTGCCTGCCCCCTGTATTGCCGTGGAAACAGGATAAACACGAACCACCCCTGTCTTTCTGCGGTGATAAAGCTTTTGCTCGCTGATGATGACTTTAATCATGTTTCGCCAACACTTTCAAGGCTAACGCGCCATTCATTTTTACCCCGTGTTCCCGCGAATACATATCCAGCTTCTCAATCGCTTGCAACAGGTCGGCAAGTGTTCTTGGCATATGCTGCAACAATACTGGCAACACGGTTTCCTTCATATCCCATTGCATGGTTTGCAAAACAGACCGTAACACTTTCTGCAAATCTTCATCGGCTTGTGGTGGCGCTATATCCACACGCTCCATCATTCTAAGCCTGCTGCGCAACTCCGGGGGCTGCATATCCTGCTCTGCAGAGCGCCAACTGATAAGCAGAGCCTTGTTCATATCCTTGGCGCGTTCAATCAGGTGAAACACCGCGTAACCCAAAGCAGGCGGCAACTTGCCTGCTGGCAAGTCCAGCAACCAGTAAGCATGATACTCACAAACATGAAGCCATGTTTTCAGTTGTGTCACAGACGAAGATATACGCTGTGGCACTTGCAGTATGGCGACCTGTGGTTGATCCTGAAAAACCGCTTGTACCAGGTGGCTTTTGCCAGCTACCTCTTGCGAAGAAAGCCAAAGCATACCCCCCTGTACCAGCCATAAGGCCAAACGTCCGCAGGCTTCCTCAACCTGCGCGTGACGCACCCAGTTTCCGTAATGCTTTTGTTGCGGAAATGACAGGGATAAGGCTTGTTGTACGCGCAAAAGATGATACCTACTGTACCAGCCACTGGCTGCTACTGCCTTCTGGCTGCCTCATCGCGGTCAGCCCGTAGGCCGCAAACCAGGACTCAAGCCAGGTGTCATCTTCATCGTTGAGAATCAACCGATACTGACGACGAAGCTTTTGTAACAATACAGGCACCAATGCCACCACATGAGGGTCATCGCTTAATGCCTGCTCCAGCATCACTTGCGTTGCCAAAGTATCATCGCCTTCAAGGGTAATCATCACATCGGTTGTGTTATGTTCAAAAGTTAAACCCTGGCTATAAGCATCTCGAATTTCTCTCAAGATTTGATCGGTCCATGCCTGCAACTGATAGCTTAAATAGCCACGTACAGGCTGATCTGTTTCGCGTAACAAGTCCGATGAAAAATCACCCTGGATGCTGGCATGAATCAAGATATCGCCATACTCATCCACCACGGGCGCAAATGTCAGGTTTAGCTTTTTTCCTCTTGGAGTGAGCGCAAACCCCAGTTCATCAGCAATACCATAGCTATAATTCATTAATTCTCGAGCTGTATTACTATCTTGCTCTGAAAAGCCAACCACGGATATATTCAGGTTCCACTGTGGCTGTTCCGGAATCATGGTGATACCAAACCTGGCCAGATATTTTTCAACTTGCACAGGGTTAAACACTAGGCTCACACCATGGTTGATAGCCTTAAACTGCAACACCAATGACGTGCGCCCCGAAAGGGTTTCAGCCTTGGCAAGGCTTGCAGTGGGTACAACCCGCTTCCACAATATGGGCAAAGCCTGTCTCATAGCTTCTTCCAAGGTCAGGCGTGTGTCCGTGCTTTGCTGCACCTGAATATGAAAGCGTGTATCTACTTCTGCTGCCCAAGCAGGTGCGGCCAGCAACACGGCCGCAAGTATGGACATTTGCCAAGGCAGTTTACGCCATACCCTGCTTGCCAGCAGCATCATTTGACCACCCTTAAATGCCCAACTTTCCTCGGCTTTTTCTTGTTATGCTTGTTATCCTTGTTATTCTTATTATCCGACTTTGCCCTGGTAGCAACCACGCGCATCTCTGGCGCGCTTTCCTTATCCATCTGCATATCCTCAACGGCCTGAAATACCATTTTTACAGTCTCTGGAATACTGGACTCCCAAATCAACCCGGACTCCATGCCTGACTCTGGCACATATGCCGCCCAAATATGTGACAAGGGAATCACACAATGGTGCGCCACACCAGAAAATGTAAAGTTTGACTCCACAAATGAATCCCGAATGTAAATAGGCTGTGGCATTCTGGTGTTCAGCACCAGGCGCAACGCGGGGTCGCCCTTGAGAAAGTCAGGCACAACCACATCATCGCTTGTCGCGTCCACTACAATATAAATACGCCCCTTTTCATGAAAAAAGTCGCGCAACTGCTTGGCTTTTAGCGCGTCTTCAAAGCGAATACTCATGCCTTGTACTCGTGAAATATCCATGCTCGCACAGGCTCACCCTGGATAAAGTGGGATTGAATAATGGCATCCACCTTTTGCTCATCCAGACCCGCATACCAAATACCTTCAGGGTAAACCACCATGATTGGCCCTTGCTTGCAAACACCCAAACAGCCTGCACGATTCACCCGAACCGCATGCTCACCTTCGCCCAAACCTGCCTTGGTTATGGCTTCTTTCATGTATTTCAATAATGGCATGTTCTCTCCGCAAGACTTGCCCACACACATGATAACATGGCGCTTATAGGGAGAAATACCAAGCTTTTCTTTCGTTTGACTCATAAAAATCCCCTTGCTGATATTGTACAGTGATTTGCCGCAGCGTAACAATATCAAAACAAAATGTCATTGACACTTGGTCAAAGCCCGCATTTGTGGTGAACTTCGTGCCATGCGAATTCCAGCTCATATTAAAACCCTGATTCACCAACACGGTCAAAGCGGGCAAACCCTGAACGTCTATATCTACGATACTACCCGTTTGAAAAAACGTATCACATGCCTGAACAACATCATGCCCGAAGGAGTTGAAATCTTTTATGCCATGAAAGCCAACCCTCACCCCGCTTTTCTAGGCGCGGCTTTAGAAGCTGGTGCAACAGGTATTGAAATCGCCAGCCTTGGTGAAGCGCATAAAGCGATGGCAGCGGGCTTTACCCCCTCACAACTCATATACACAGGCCCTGGCAAAAGCATGGAAGAATTAACCTGGTGCGTGGAGCAAGGCATTCGCACCATTCATATTGAATCATTAACGGAAGCCCATCGTATTCAAACCCTGTGTAAACATATGGATAAAACCCAGGATATTTTACTGCGCATCAACGCCAATTTTGATATTCATGACGCGCAAACCACTTTTTCTGGTGGCTCAAAGAAATTTGGCATTGATGAAGAACAACTGGATACCGCCCTACCACAAATCCTGGCACTGGATAAATTAAATTTCAGGGGCTTGCATGTGTATGCCGCAAGCGGCGTACTCAATGTGGATGACTTATTGCGAAACTGTCAGCTGGTGTTTGACTTGACCCAGCGTATCGAAACGGAGTATCAGGGTGTAAGATGTGACATCATTGATTTCGGTGGTGGTTTTGGCGTGGATTATCTGGAAACAAACCAGGATTTTGACCCTCAAGCATATGCTGATGGCCTAAAAACCATGATTGAAACCTATGGCTTTCAAGGTCGCCGCTTTGTGTTGGAGTTAGGGCGCTGGCTTGCCGCCGAATGTGGTTGGTTTTGCACGGAAATTATCGACATCAAAACAAGTCGAGGCAAAAAGCAAGTGATTTGCGCAGGCGGCATCAATCATTTTCGCAGGCCCGCGGCACTTGCCATCAACCACCCTGTAAGCATTGTTCCCATGAATCGGGATAAACTGTTCGCGGAACAAGAATCTATCCATCAAGAGAAAGTGTATTTTGGTGGCCCGCTTTGCACCAGCGCGGATAAGCTTGCCAATGATGTATATATTGAAGAAGCAGGCATTGGAGACATTGCCGTGTTCGGTTTAGCTGGCGCGTATGGTTTGACCATGTCCAACAATGATTTCCTAAGCCACGCCAAACCCAAAGAACTTGTGGTCGATAGTTAACACATGAGTTCACCCATACTCACCATTGATATTCTTCGCCACGGCGAAACCACTATGGATGCAGGAAAGCTATATGGAGCAACGGATGTTCCCTTAAGTGAGTTAGGGAAAGAGCAGCTTTTATCTGCAGTCAAATGCATTCATCAAGAGCCTATTTCAGCCATTATAAGCTCGCCTTTGCAGCGTTGCGCATGGTTGGCTGAGCAACTCAAAGGCGAATTGGATGTATCTTATGAACGCGGTTTTGCAGAAATGGATTTTGGCGATTGGGAAGGTGGTGATATTAAAACCTTACTCAAACAAGAGCCTAATTTCCGCTTGGATGTGAGTCAGCTAAACCCACCCAATGGCGAAAGCTTTGTCGATTTTCATGCGCGTGTAATCTCCGCATGGCAGCAATATATTGATAGTCATCTTGAACAAGGCGGGCATCATTTAATGATTGCGCATGGTGGTGTAATTCGTGTTTTGCTTGGTCATGCTTTACAAATGCCGATGTCATACCTTGGCAACCTTTATGTGCCTCATGCCGCATGGTCACGCATCAGCTTTACCTCCAATCAGCCACCCATGCTTTGGTTTATGAATTACCATGCCTAAAACATCAACTCAGCAGCAAAAAATATGGCGCAATTACATAGCTACGCTTAAGTTTTTAACCATTTTTCCCGCACCCAAAGTCAATGCTCGTATATCGCCCAAGTTATCCATGTTTCCTTTGGTGGGCTTAAGCTTAGGGCTACTTTTGTACCTCTCAGGATTATTAGGCTCAGGTTTATATCCCCTTGCTACGGCTTTTGTTTTATTACTTATTTGGACGGGTAGCACAGGTTTTTTGCATTTGGATGGTTTAGGTGATTTGGCGGATGGTTTGGGTGCCGCGCACCAAGACAAAGCAAAACTTTTACAAGTCATGCAATCACCAGATATTGGCACTTTTGCCGTGGTCGCCATGGTATTGCTATTACTGGGTAAGTTCGCATTACTGGGCAGCCTGGTGTTTGTGAAAAGCTTTGCCCCCCTTCTGCTCATTCCTGCTTGGGCGCGTTTGGGCGCTGCATGGTGGGCAAGCAGCTTAACCCCTTTGCATGAAGGGCTTGCTTCATGGTGCAGACAAGCCGACCACATCAATCTTATGCCATGGTTTGCCCTGCTTTTATTGTTATCGCTTATCTTCGCACCCATATTACTGCTCGCACCTCTTCTACTTTGGGTTTGGAAAGCTTTTTTAGAGCGTAAACTTGGCGGCATGAATGGCGATGCACTGGGTGCAGGCATTGAAATCACAGAACTCGGCATGCTGCTCTTGTGCTGCTTTACCGTATGAATCATCTTCAACAGAAACGCATCTTGCTTACACGTACCGCTGAGCAAAATCAGCAAACTGCGAAGCTTGTGGCATCGTTGGGCGCTATCCCCGTGTTGTTTCCTTGCAATCAAGTCCAAGCTTTACCAGAAGCCATCAACAAGGCTTGGCAAGTGTTACAGCAACCGCCTCAGCAAGCCACAGACATCATTTTTAGCAGTCGCAATGGCGTTGAAGCTGTTGCAAATCATGTATCAGACATGGCTAGCATATTATCCAACTATCGCGTGATTGCCGTGGGGCAGAAAACAGCATCTGTATTAAGTGAACATGGCATTCACCCTGCATGGTTGCCCAGCCAAGCATCGCAATTAGGGCTAGTGCAAGATTACCCCAAACATGGGCTACCCAAACATGCATACTTTTTTAGGGCTGAAACAGGCAATGATGATGTGTTAAGTTTTCTAGCGCAAAAGCAAGTCAATACGCATTTGGTTCCATGTTATCAAACCATCAAAAATGATGAGGCGTACCCCGAAGTCTTGCAGCAGCTTGAAGCTAACCGTATTGATGCCGTGCTGATTGGTAGCGCGCGCACAGCTGATTTTTATGTGCAAAAAGTGGGTGATTTAGACCTTGCCAATCGTCCAGCTATTGCCGTGATGAGCCAACAAGTGACAAAAGCCGCTGACAAATTAGGATTAAACGTGCAGGTTATCGCCAATAAACCCAGTTTTAAAGCTATGTTACAAGGCTTAAATGATTATTTTGCCATGCAGAAAAAAGGATAAAAATATGCCATTTGATTTAGTTCACCGCCCGCGTCGTTTGCGTAAAACAGCCAACTTGCGTCGTATGGTTTCGGAAACAAATTTGTCTGTGAACGATTTGATTTATCCCATTTTTGTGGATGAAGGCATTGATGCGGCAGTGGATGTCAAAAGTATGCCTGGCGTTCAGCGCATTCCTTTATCCGATGTGGCCAGTATGGTTAAAACAGTTGAAGATACAGGTATTCCTGCCGTG
The DNA here is from genome assembly GCA_964558615.1 of uncultured Zetaproteobacteria bacterium. Lineage (GTDB taxonomy): Bacteria > Pseudomonadota > Zetaproteobacteria > Mariprofundales > Mariprofundaceae > Ghiorsea. The sequence goes on along the minus strand of CAZLES010000026.1, from coordinate 151 downwards.
ATTTTCTTTGGCATCCCCACTGAAAAAGATGCCATTGGCTCTGGCGGTTGGGATGATGAAGGCATCGTGCAAAAGGCCATTCGCGCTGCCAAAGCAGCTTGCCCTGATATGATTGTGATTGCCGATACTTGCTTTTGTGAATATACCGACC
>CAZLES010000025.1:0-8866 GCA_964558615.1 uncultured Zetaproteobacteria bacterium | reverse complement strand
GCAATATCATCGGCTTGTTTCACCAACTCAACTTGAGCACCAACTTTTTCTAAGGCCTTGGCAACAGAATGTAAGTTGCCCATACCATAATCAATCAATCCAATCATGGATTATAGCGAGCCTTTGGTGCTTGGAATACCGACTTGCCTTGGATCTGCCTCCACAGCCATGCGCAAAGCACGGCCAAAAGCCTTAAACATGGTCTCCGCAATATGATGATTATTAATGCCTCTTAAGTTATCAATGTGCAGGCTCATGCGGGCATGATTCACGACAGCCTGAAAAAACTCCTTGAACAAATCCACATCAAGTTGACCAACCCTTTCCTTGGGGAAATCAACGTGATACTCCAAATCAGGGCGGCCTGACAAATCCAGAACAACCCGCGATAAAGCCTCATCCAAAGGCACATAGGCATGGCCATAACGAACAATACCCTTTTTATCACCAATAGCTTCACGCAACACTTCACCCAGACAAATACCAATATCCTCTACGGTGTGGTGGTCATCAATATCCACATCTCCCCTGGCTTCAATATGTAAATCAATCAATCCGTGGCGACTGATTTGCTCCAACATATGATTCAGGAAAGGAATGGGTGTGTTCAAGGTGCAATCACCCGTACCATCAAGGTTGATGGATAATTGAATCTGCGTTTCCTTGGTGTTTCTTTCGATATTTGCAGTACGGCTCATGCACTATTCCCCTTTATTCTTTAACCTAAGCTCTAGCGTCAAAGCGTGACATTGCAAGCCCTCGCGATGTGCCAGGTGCGCTGCTTGTGTACCAATCGCTGCCACACCCTCTGGTGTTGAACGAATAATACTGGTGCGCTTTTGGAAATCATACACACCCAATGGACTGGAAAATCTTGCTGTACGATTGGTGGGCAACACATGATTGGGACCTGCCATGTAATCACCCAAAGCCTCGGGCACAAAATGACCCAAGAAAATTGCGCCCGCGTGTTGAATGCTTGGCAACAAAGCATCAGGATTTTCCAATGCCAGCTCCAAATGCTCTGGCGCAATGATATTGACGGCTTCAGCCGCTTGCTGCAAATCCTGAACAATGATAATCGCCCCATGATGCTCTACAGAAGCCCGTGCAATATCTGCACGCTCAAGCACAGCTAAATGCTGCTCAATGGCTGCTTCCACCTTGTCTGCCAACGCTTTGTCTGGTGTAATAAAAATACTTTGTGCGGCTTCATCATGCTCAGCCTGGGATAAAAAATCTGCCGCCAACCATTCTGGATGCCCGCCATCAGCCACCACCACGATTTCAGAAGGCCCTGCAATCATATCAATGCCACAAGTGCCAAACACTTGCCGCTTGGCTGCCGCCACAAACTTGTTACCTGGCCCCACAATTTTATCGACTGCTGGAATGGTCTCTGTACCATAGGCAAGGGCTGCCACAGCTTGCGCGCCACCCACGGCAAACCCTATTTGCACCCCCGATACATAAGCAGCAGCCAAAACCAGTTCGTTCACTTCGCCCGCGGGTGTGGGCACCACCATGACAATCTTTTTCACACCCGCAACTTGCGCGGGCACCGCGTTCATCAACACCGATGATGGGTATGCCGCCTTGCCACCTGGCACATAAAGCCCCACACTATCCAAGGGCGTGATTTTTTGCCCAAGTGTTAACCCCGCGTCATCGGTGTATGCCCAATCTTCCTGAACCTGTTTTTCATGGTATGCACGAATCCTATCTGCTGCCAGTTGCAAGGATTGCCTATCCATATCCGATACAGAAAACCATGCCTTTTCCATGGCTTCATGGCTAATCACCATGGTTTCAGCAGTACAATCCCAACCATCAAACTTGCTCGTATATTCGCATAACGCAGCATCACCACGCGACTTCACATCGGCAAGAATATCTGCCACCAAGCCTTGTACATCAGCACCCGTATCGGTTTCCCGCGATAACAGGGCATGCAATTGTGCTTTGTAATCAGGGCTTGTCGAATCTATACGCTGAATCTTGCTCACAAGTTATTCTCCAATGTTTTTTCTCGGTTTTCCACGGCTTCTCTAAGCTTGCCTATCACAGCCTGCACCTGTTTCTTCTTGGTCGCAAAGCTCGCAGGGTTGGCAATCAGGCGGCTTGAAATATCAAACAAGGTTGTTTCCTCAATCAAACCGTTGGCTTTCAACGTGTTTCCCGTCTCAACCACATCAACAATGCGATCAGCTAAACCAACCAAGGGTGCTAGCTCCATAGAGCCATACAAGTGAATCACATCAGCATGCAAACCTTGTTTGCGATAATATTGCGCTGCAAGATTGTCATATTTGGTGGCGACACGAACTCGCCCTCCCACAGCAGCAGACTGGCCTGATGCCACAGCATCTTTTGGACCACACACGCAAAGACGACATTGGCCAATCTTCAAATCCAGAGGCTCATACACATCAGGTTTGAGTTCCAAAAGCAAATCACGCCCGGAAATACCCAAGTCCGCAGCACCCTTTTCCACATAGGTGCATACATCCGCGGCACGAATAATCAGAAAGCGAATCTTGCTCCCTGCCCACTCATCAGGGCCATCCACCATCAATTTGCGTGTGGTTTGCACATCCTCTTTGGGCATCAAGCCCGCAAACTCCAGCAAAGGTAAGGTTTGCTCCAAAATACGCCCTTTGGACAAGGCAATGGTTAATACTGGTTTATCTGACACATTTTATCCTTTTTACACATACTGGCGCTCAATTCGCGCTCCCAAACCACGCATTTTCTCTTCAATACGCTCATAGCCGCGGTCGATATGATACACCCGGGAAATTACAGTTTCACCTTTTGCCGCTGCCCCAGCCAACACCAAAGAGGCAGACGCGCGCAAATCCGTTGCCATCACGGGGGCGGCAGACAAGCTTTGCACACCCTTGACCACTGCTGTATGCCCATCCAACTGAATATCCGCACCCATACGAATCAACTCCTGCACATGCATAAAGCGATTCTCAAAAATGGTCTCTGAAATCAGGCTTGTGCCATCAGCCACACACATCATGGCCATAAACTGCGCCTGTAAGTCCGTGGGAAACCCGGGGTGTGGCATGGTATGGATGTTCACTGCCCGCAAACGCTCTGGCGCGATACAGCGAATATAATCATCACCCATTTCAACCGTTGCGCCTGTTTCTCGCGCTCTGGCCAGAAAAGCATCCAGCATCTTAGGGTCGGTTTTGGTCACAGTCACATCACCACCCGTGATTAAACCTGCTGCCAGATAAGTTGCTGTTTCAATCCTGTCCGCAATGGTATAGACATCACCACCCGCAATGGACGATACACCCTGAATGTGAATGGTATCCGTACCCGCACCCTCAATCCTTGCGCCCAAATCACACAACGCGTCTGCAAGATTGACCACTTCCGGCTCACGCGCCGCGTTTTCCAGCACGGTTTCACCATCTGCAAGAACCGCGGCCATCATCAGGTTTTCCGTGCCTGTCACGGTCACTTGATCGAAGAAAACACGAGCGCCTTTTAAACCCTTCCGAGCTTTGGCAATCACATCTCCATGCTCAACCGTGATATCTGCGCCCATGGCTTCCAATGCTTTTAGGTGCAAATCAATGGGACGCGCGCCAATCGCGCAGCCTCCAGGCAAACTTACCCTGGCCTTGCCAAAGCGTACGAGTAAGGGCCCAAGCACCAAAGATGACGCGCGCATGGTTTTGACCATGTCATATGGCGCTTCTGGCTTGTTGGAGCTTCGTGTGTCAATGGTTAGACGATTTTGATCATCATACGCCACTTCCGCCCCTTGCCATGCCAGAAGGTTAGTCATGGTGGTAATATCATTCAAATGCGGGATACGATGAAATGTGACAGGACCATCCGCAAGAATAGCTGCCGCAAGCAAGGGAAGTGCTGCGTTTTTCGCGCCACTGCTTTCCACACTCCCGTGAAGCGGCATGCCGCCCTGAATCACAATATTTTCCATAAGCACCACCTAGAATCAACCAGCCGCAGAGTAACCGTATAAGCTCATGCTCACAACCATGGAATGGAATACAGCATTTACTTCATCCCGTATCCTTCCTAGATTTGGCAAAAAATAATAATCTATACAATACATATCAAAGGAGTATATATGAACCACTTACAACAAGTTATTGAGCAAGCCTGGGACACCCGCGAAGATTGGGATATGCACACGGTAGATAATGAAATTCGTGAGGCCGTGGTTCGCTGTATCGACTTGCTGGATGATGGCGGCATTCGGGTGGCGGAAAAGGATGATAATGGTGACTGGGTAACCAACGAGTGGATGAAAAAGGCGGTGTTGTTGTATTTCAAGCTGCATGATAATCAGGTGGTTCATGGTGGTGATACGCAGTATTTCGATAAAGTGCCACAAAAGTTTGCCAACTGGGGCGAAGATATGTTTCGCAAGGGTGGTATGCGCGTTGTCCCGAACGCAACGGTTCGCAAAGGCTCATTCATCGCGCCTAAAGTGGTATTGATGCCTTCCTATGTCAACATTGGCGCGTATGTGGATGAAGGTACCATGGTGGACACATGGGCAACCGTAGGCTCATGCGCGCAAATCGGTAAAAATGTACACTTATCGGGAGGCGTGGGTATTGGTGGCGTATTAGAGCCTTTGCAAGCCACACCCACTATCATTGAAGACAACTGCTTTATTGGCGCGCGCTCTGAAATTGTTGAAGGTGTGGTTGTGCGTGAAGGCTCTGTCATTTCCATGGGTGTGTATATCGGTAAATCCACGCGTATTGTGAATCGTGCTACAGGTGAAGTCACTTATGGTGAAATTCCGCCATACTCGGTGGTCGTTTCTGGCTCTATGCCTGGCGCGTCTGGTGGCCCAAACCTTTATTGCGCGGTCATTGTAAAAACAGTGGATGAAAAAACACGAGCCAAAACCGGTATTACTGAGTTGTTACGCGAATAACGTGCTTACTAAAGGTGCCGCGTGCCAAGTTAAGGCGCGCAAACCTTGGCTTTGTTTTGTTTTTTTTGTTTCCATGTATATAGTTCGTAACTACTGATTTCTTATCGCAAAACAGATATTTGGCTTTTTGAATGCTACGGGGGAAGAATCATCATGGCAAAAAAAACAGAAACAGCACAACCTGAAAACTTAGAGTCGGGTAATGTTGATCAAATTCGTGATATTATTTTTGGCTCGCAAATGCGTGATTATGAGCAGCGGTTTGCGCGTTTGGAAGAGCGCATGCTTCATGAATCTGACTCGTTGCGTGGTGAAACCAACAGTCGTCTGGATGCTTTAGAAGCCTACATCAAACAGGAAGTAAGCAGCCTGATGGATCAAATCGCGACCGAGCGTGGTGAGCGTGAAGAGGATACCAGGCATTTAAGCAATGAACTGGATAAGCATAGTGAAGCTATAGATAAAAAAATAGCAACCCTCCAGGATAAGCTTACCCAGGGGCAAAGTGATGCCAGAGATGCCCTGCTCGAACAATCCAAAAACCTGCTCTCTGAAATTCAAAGTGTACGCACCTCTCTTACCGAACAACTCAACAAAAGTGTCAATGAACTTGACGACAATAAAACAGACCGCAGGGCTTTGGCCGATATGTTAAACGAGGTAGCCATGCGGCTGACAGGAGACTTCAAGCTTCCTGAAGGCAAAGGCGAACAATAGTATTTTTCAGTTTCTGCCCTTATTGTGACTACCCAATCATTACCCAACAGCCAGGCTGATATACAAAAGCTGCGCAAGCTCTTGTTTGAGCAAGAGTCGGCTCGCATTGATGAGCTTGAAAAGCTCCTACGAGACCAACAATTGCACGCGCAGGAAGTAGCCAAGGTACTTGCCGAGGCTGTGCGTATCCGTAACCAGCGCGATGAAGAGTTAGGGAAATCCTTGGCACCTACCATTGAAAAATCTATCAAGGCTTCTATCGCCAAAGACCCGAAATCCTTGTCTGACGCATTATTCCCCGTGATGGGGCCTGCCATTCGCAAATCAATTCAAAATTCCATCGCGGAAATGCTACAGTCCTTGAATCAAACGCTGGAGCAATCTTTTTCCATACAAGGATTAAAATGGCGTATTGAAGCCTTGCGCACCAGCAAATCCTTTGCGGAAGTCGTCATGCTCAACACCCTGATTTACCGAGTTGAACAGGTGTTTTTGATTCACAAGGAAACAGGGTTGCTGATTCAGCATCTTTCATTTGACCCAACCTTGAATGAAGATGCCGATGTCATTTCAAGCATGCTGACTGCTGTGCAGGATTTTATCCGTGATTCCTTTGCCGGGAGCGTGGATCAAGGTATTGAAAACCTGCGCATGGGTGACCTTGAAGTAATTCTTGAACAGGGGCCTGAGTTTGTGCTTGCCGTGGTTTGCCGCGGCAATACACCACGTTCCTTCAATGAAAAAATGCAAACTACAATTGAAAATATACAACGAACTTATGGGCCAGCTTTTGAGCAGTTTGATGGTGATACAACACCTTTTCTTGGCGTGGATGACCTGTTACGCCCGCTTTTGGTCTCTGACTTCAAAGGTGGAAATGAACATAAGAAAAAATCACCCATAAAAGCTATCCTTGTTATTGCTGTAGTATGCGTTGCTCTTTTAGCATGGTGGGGTTCTAAACTTGCGGAGGAGCATAAGTTGCAAAGTAACTGGCAAGCTTATGTTTCCACCTTGCAACAAGAGCCTGGTCTGGTCATTTCATCCATAGAAAAGGATGATACGGGGTATATCATCCGTGGTTTGCGCGACCCTTTAAGTGTTGACCCTTATAGTCTTGCCTCCAGATTTGACCTTGGCAATACTCAAATTAAATTTGCCTTGCAACCCTATCATGCCTTGCAAGATGAGCTTGTATTAAAACGCGTGGAACAATTGATTGCGCCCCCCAAATCTATACAACTCAAACTTAGCAATGGCACACTCACCATCAGTGGCGTGGCATCAAACGCATGGTTATCTCGGGCTGAACAGGCAGCCTTGTATGTGGAAGGCGTTGATAATGTGGATAGTAGCCAGGTTTCTATATTAACAACTGTATTTGAGCAGGAACCCAATACCAGCATCAAACTGGATCAACTGCCCAACCAACCCAAAAAAAGTATTATCCGTAAAAAAACAGCCCAGAAAGAAGGCAGTTTAAGTGACGCGAAAATCTTAAGGCAAGCTATCGAATTGTTAAAACCACCAAGCACCGTAACTTTAACTTACAGTAAAGGTACTTTATACGCAGTTGGCACAGCTCCTGAAAGCTGGATTGAGTTTGCCAGAGACAATTTTAGTCGTATTGAGCAAATCGACAGCTTTTACACCTCAAACTTGTCTGGTAAAAACAAGCCATGATTCAAAAGAAAGTATGTATGCTTGGCGCGGCAGGTGTCGGTAAAACCAGCCTCACAACCCAGTTTGTTTACAGTAAATTTTCTGAAAAGTACTTATCCAGCATGGGTGTTAAAATAGATAAAAAGGTTGTGTCCGTTGATGGGCGTGACATTAATCTGATGATTTGGGATATTCATGGAGAAGAAAAGTACAAAAAAATCCCAAGCAGCTACTTGCGTGGCGCATCAGGTCTGCTGATGGTGATTGATGGCACACGCAAACATACGCTTGATATCGCTCAGGAAATCATAACCCGTGTTAAAGACGAGGTTGGGAATATCCCCTATATTTACCTGATTAACAAATCAGACCTTCACGATGCCTGGAGCATTACCAAAGAAGACATTCAAGCATTAAAAGCAACAGGCAAACCGGTGTTCCTGACCAGCGCGAAAACAGGCGAGCATGTTGAACTATCTTTTACCCACATTGCCAAGGCCATGTTAAACGCATGAATGCCGTGATGCCCCAAAGCGTCAGAGACAAACTTACTGCTTACCATCTTGACGCGTTATCACCTGCCTGGATTGAGCTGGAAGCAGGCACGGAGCGCATCAAAAGCCTTGGTGGAAACTGGCATACATATTTCCCTGAAATGCCTTCGACAGGTGATGCCATATCCGACTGGTGTGTTGTCTTGCAAGGTATGCTGCCACTTCAGGAAGATTTTGAGTTGCCCCATATGCAAATCCTGGATGGTCTATATACCGATATCCTTGCTTTTCATCATGACAACGCAGACTGGTTGATTCTGCTTGATGTGACAGAGCATGTGTTGCAATTACAGCAATACCAGCAGGCCGCCAATGAGCTCAATTTACTCAAAGATCAATTAGAGCATACATTAGGTCGCTATGTGGGTGAAGAAGTTACCAAACGAGCATTACAGGGCAAGCTCACATTTAATGCCGAAGGTGAACGCAGAGTGATTACCACACTTTTTGTCGATATTCGGGGGTTTACCACATATAATGAAAAGGTTGATGCCCAGGAAGTGATGAACACCTTAAATGCTTACATGAACTGTATGCTTGAGCCTATACTGGCCAACCACGGCCTTGTGGACAAAATTATGGGGGATGGTGTGATGGCGGTTTTTGGCCTTGTAGAGTCGGATAAAAATAGCGTTGAAAACGCATACCATGCAGGCCTTAGTATACAACAATGTATCCGTCAGCTAAACAAAGAGCGTGGCAATGCGCATCAAGAAACCTTGGGTGTGGGCATTGGTATTGCAACAGGTGATGCCGTACTGGGTATTTTAGGTTCGCATGAGCGAAGAGCGTTTACAGCCATTGGCAAGCATGTGAACCTAGCCGCCCGCTTGGAATCTCATGCGAGATCAGGCGAAATCTTGCTTGATGAAGCAACCTTGACCACCTTAGAACATACGCCCGATTACCAGCTCGTGACCCTCGATTTGAAAGGTATCGGCAAATCTCACGCATACTCAATTACGCAATAACTATTCCAGCATATCGCCTAAGT
>CAZLES010000024.1:0-9143 GCA_964558615.1 uncultured Zetaproteobacteria bacterium | reverse complement strand
TTTATCATCCTGAATCAAACGCAGGGTAAACACGCAATCTTCGCTGGTTAGCGGCGTGCCATCACTCCATGTCAAGTTAGGCTTAAGCTTGAATATAATGCTGAGCTTGTCACTCGAGACAATCCAGGATTCTGCCAACTGACCCGTAAGATTAAGATTTTTATCATATTTGAGCAGGGATAAGTAAAGCTGACCAGCTATCGCGTGGCTGGAAGCATCGCTGGCAATCATGGGAATCAGGTTGGTGGCATCACCAATGCTTGCGTCAATCAACCGACCACCATGCGCGGGTTGATAGTCAACCACTTGTGTTTGAAGCTCTGATTTTTCGGCACTTTTATCTTCATTGCTGCAAGATAATAAACCAAGTGCCAGTAAAGTGATGATTAGCTTGGTCGAAAGCGAGCGACAATCCATAGTCTGTCTCCAGGGCGTAATAGTTTATTGACTGAAATTTGATTGATTCTGGCAATGGCCTGGCTTGAAGTGCCGAATTTTTTGGCAATCGTCCAAAGCGAATCACCAGGTTTAACCTTGTAACGTATGCGCCTTCCGCCTGCGAGCAACGGATTGGCTTTATGCGCTGCGGTGGCAAAGCTGTGCTTGGCTGGCACAATGATGGTATGGCCAACTGACAAGGTGCTTTTTAAGTGTGGGTTAAGTCTGCGTAAATAAGCAATATTGGTGTGATGCCTGCGCGCGATTTTCCATAATGAATCACCTGGTTTGATGCGAACATGGATAAACCTGGGCTTGAACATGTCAGGGTCATCACGCAGGGCTTGTTGAATCGCATTGATGTTTTCTTCAGGTAAGTGCAGGGTAATGCCATGCTTGAGATAGTGTTGGTAGTCCAGTTCGGGGTTAAAGCGGAAAAGGTCGTGCCTTTCCAAGCCCGCAATTTTTTCCAGCTTTACCAAATCAACAGGAGGATTAATGTGTATAGTGTTTGTTGCTATGGGTTCAGAAAATTGAATTTCTCCCTGTTCAAACAGCACAATCATGCCAAGGATTTGTTTGACATAATGCTTGGTTTCAGCAGGAAAAGGCAGAGCATCCAACTCCATGTCCGGATGCCAGGGGCTTTTGTTCAGGCGGCGTTGTACGCCCCATGAACCTAAGTTGTAAGCTGCAAGCGCCAGTGGCCAGTTTTTGAAACGCTGATGAAGCTTTAACAAATATTTGGCCGCAGCCTGGCTACTTTCTTCAACATGACGCCTGCCGTCTATACCATGCCTGTGTCGTGCGCCCAGTTCGATAGCAGTGCGTGGCATCAGTTGCCACAGGCCCAGCGCGCCTGTTGGTGAAAGCGCGTAAGGGTTGTAGCCAGACTCAGCGACAGGCACAAAAAGCAGTTCTTTTGGCGCATTAATCTCTTTCAAGGCATGCAACACACGTTGGAGTAGCCTTTGCGCGCGTTTGTCAATGTTTTTCCAGTTGGGCAAGGTTGCTCTGCGAGCTTCATTGGCAACCATGTCCAAGTCTTGCTTGCGAATATCGGCTAAAAAAGGTGAAGTTTTTTGCTCTGGAGGCTGAAGGCTTTTTAAGCTATAGATATCTTGGGTTACCGTGAGTGTTTGATGAGATGCAGGCTTGAGGTTGATGGTTGTTTGTGTGTGTTTATGACTGTCATTGGCGCATGACGAGACAAGCCCCGCGAGCGTTAAGCTCAGGCCTGCCCAAAATAATTGTAAACTTACACTTTTGTTTCTTTGCCTCATGCGGCAGAGACTAGCGCTATTACGGGCAGAGTAAAATGGCCGAAAACTGCTTGATATTCTTCACTTAGCTACTATCGTTTACCCGACATACCAAAACCAATGATGGGGGTAGCATGCTTCTCAAGCAGCAAAGGCAACTGATTGATACAGGCCTTGTGACACAAGAACAAATATCTGAAGCGATGCAAAGCAGTGCCGCCAAGGAAGGTGGATTGCTATATGCCTTGTTGGCTTTGGATGGTGTTGATGGTGAAAAGGTTCTCCATGCTTTGGCCAAAATTTACAAAGTACCTTACCTTGATTTGAATCATGTGGAAATTGATGGCCATCTTGTAGATAAATGTTCAGAAGAGCTGTGTTCAGAGTATCACTTTGTGCCGATTGCCATGAGTGGCGGTGAAATGGTGATTGCCACGGACGACCCCATGGATTACGCCAAGCTTGATGTCTTGCAGTTCAAGTTGGGTCAGCGGGTACGTTCAGTCTTTTCCAGCCCTGAGCAAATCCAGCAAAAAATTCGGGAAATTTTTAGTGATGGTGATGCCGCATTTGATGAGGCAATGGCAGGCATTGATGATACGGGAGATTTTGAAGCAGGCGTTGATGATGAGGAAGAGAATAGCTCTGCTGATATAGATACACTGAAAAAAGGCGCGGAAGGCTCGCCTATTATCAAGCTGGTTAATGGCATTATTATCAAGGCCATGCAAATTGGTAGCTCGGATATTCATGTTGAAGCAGGGGAGAGGCATAGTGTAGTGCGCTTGCGCGTGGATGGCAGGTTGCGCTCGGTCATGCAATTCCCAAGCAGGGCGCATCCCATGCTTGTTTCGCGCATTAAAATCATGTCCAAGCTGGATATTTCAAACACCAGAACCCCGCAAGATGGTCGTACTAAAGTGAAGTTTGGTGGTAAATCTTTTGATATGCGGGTATCCACGCTTCCAGCAATGTATGGTGAAAAAGTGGTGATGCGGATTTTGGACAAGTCTGGATTGTCGCTTTCTCTGGATATGCTGGCATTTGAGAAAACAGCGGATGAGCGTATTCGTGAGTGCATCAGCAGGCCAACGGGTGCTGTGTTGGTGACAGGGCCAACAGGCTCGGGTAAAACCACAACATTGTATTCTTTTTTACACCATATCAATGATGAAGAAACTAATATCGTCACGGTGGAAGACCCTGTTGAGTTTCAAATCAAGGGGTTGAACCAAGTCCAGGTTAATGCAAAAGCAGGGATGACCTTTGCCGCAGCGCTTCGTTCTATTTTACGGCAAGACCCTGATGTGGTGATGGTGGGCGAGATTCGTGATGAAGAAACGGCGCATATTGCCCTGCATGCGGCACAAACAGGTCATTTGGTGATGTCCACATTGCATACCAATGACGCGCCATCGACTGTGAGCAGGCTTGTGGAAATGGGTACGGATGCCGTGGCTTTGTCATCATGCTTAAACCTTATTGTAGCGCAGCGTTTGGCAAGGCGCTTGTGTTCCAAGTGTAAAAAGAAAGTTCGTCCAACCCCAGATTTAATCAGGCAATACGAAATGCCTGAGGATTTGGAGCTTTATGAACCTGTGGGTTGTGATGCTTGTATGAATATTGGCTATAAGGGGCGTGTGGGCATACATGAAACATTGTATGTGAATGACAGGGTTCGGGAAGCTATTGCCAATGAGGTTTCCGACCAGGAGTTGATGCAGGTCTGCCGTGAAGAAGGTATGTACACACTGTTTGAAGATGGTATGAATAAAGTATTGGCGGGTATCACCAGTGTGAAGGAAATTCTTCGTTTGGCTACAGCGCCTGAAGATTTCACCTTTCGGGACAGAATTGATGACGATGGAAACTTGATGTCGATTGGTCAGGCTGCCGCGGTGCGTAATAGCAAGCAGGTGTCTTCAGCAGAAGATGGTTCACGCAATACCATTCTCGTTATTGATGATTCCAAAAGCATACGTAGTCTTGTTCGCTTTATTTTGCAAGCTGAAAACCATGATGTGGTCGAAGCAGATGATGGGCGAAAGGGGTTAAGCCTGCTCCGGCAGGCCAAAGAAAAGATAAGTCTTATCATTGTGGACTATGAAATGCCAAATGTGGATGGGCCGACATTCATTCATGAAGTACGCAGGCAAAGTAAATATGATGATATTCCAATCATCATGCTTACATCTCGCAAGGATGAGGAAGATGAGGTTTTGGGGTTGGATTCAGGCGCGGATGATTATATTGTAAAACCTGTTGAGCCCATGAAGCTTCAAGCCAGGGTACGAAAAATGTTAAGCATGTACAACCGGATTCGCGCGGCCATGAAAGCGTAATGTCAACCAAGGGGAGAATATTGTGGCGGGCTTAGATATTCAGGCTATTCAGGATGCGAAAGACGCGCTTCATGAAGATAAGGTTCCGCATTCAGAGTTTATGCGGGTCAGCATGAATGGGGCGATTTTTGCGCTGCCTGTTGAGGATGTATCAAGTGTGGTTCGCCCGACCTTGATTACCCCTGTGCCCATGGCACCAGACCATTTGCTGGGCGTTGCCAATGTTCGGGGGCAAATATTTTGTATCATTGATCCAGGCAAGGTTTTGAGGCTTGAACAAGGTATTCAGGATAAAACAACACAAACACGGTTTGTTTTACTTCGTCATGAACGTATGCACTTGGGTATTTGGGTGGACGCTGTTGCTGATTTATACAGCATACCTACAGTAGAAGTACCTGAAGATTCAGGGGAGAAACATACCATGGGCACACTCAATATTGGGCATGAAGCGTTACAAATATTGCGTGTAAAAGCATTGTTGGATTAACAAGTTATGAAGGTGAGTAGGCAGGAGACGAAACATGAGTGAAAAGCCAAGACAAGAAGCTGTACAAGATGGTGACAAGCATGTTGAGGATTTACCATTGGATGACACATCTGTTGGAGATATGTCGTATGAGGATGCGTTAAACATGGAGCTTGAAGGTGAGTTGGATGTGGATTTGGAAGGTTCGCTTGAAGCTGATGATGATTTGGCAGCAGGAGTAGAGCCCGCGACAGTAACGGAAGAAAAAACAGCTTCTGCCAGTAAAAAGGATGAAACAAACAAGAAACTGGTGAACTTGCGAGCTTTGGGTCGGCGAAATGTTATCTTGACCCTGGTTTTCTTTGCTGTGTTGATTGTGGCGGTGGGTTACACCTCGCTGCAAGCTGTAAAGCAGGTGGATGATTTAAGTGAAACATATTTACAACAGGTGGAGCTTGAGCGGTTAAGGGCTGTATTGCCTGGCATGCTGCTACCATTGAACGACTACATATTGTCACAGAATAAACAGGATATTAAAAAAATAGAACAGGCGCAACGAAACTTCAATCAGCTTCTCGGAGAAGTTAAGAGTTTTGCGTTATTGACCGCGGATGACAAGAAAAAGTTGGCGGAAATTGAGGAATTGATGATGGAGGTGGGCTCGATTGCTTCAGATACAACCAGTGGTAAAATTCCTCTTGAACAGGCGGGTAGCTTGGCTGTGGTTGCGCAAAGTCTGGTGTTTGTGGCCCAGGACAAGCTGAATGCTATTGCTGCCCATCTTGCGACAAGTGCGCAAGCCAAAATTGAAGCCAACAAGAATCAGTTAACCACTTTTATGTGGATTACCCTGCTTCTGATTGTTGTAGTGGCTCTACTTATTGTGGTACTTAGCAATGCCTTTGTTCGTAATATTACCCATTTGATTTCAGGGGTGGCAAAAGATGTGTCAACATCTTCAGAAAATATCCTGGTATCTGTAGACAGACAGGCTACAGCATCGGCAACGCAGGCCGGGACAGTTCAAGGTGTGACAGAAGAGCTTGGTGAAATGTCTGTCGCGGCAACCAAGATTGCGGCGACAGCAGGTAGCGTTGAGAAAATCGCATCGGCTACCGCCAATGCTGCGGTAGAAGGTGGCGCTGCGGTAAAAGAAGCGATTGGTCATATGGGTGTGATTCGTGAAGAAGTGATGAAAATTGCTGAAAAAGTGTCAGACTCGGGCAGGAAAGCAGAGCAAATTCTGGAGTCGGTTGATTCGATTCAGGAAATTGCGGATGAAACACATTTGTTGGCACTTAATGCTTCGATAGAATCAGCAGCAGCAGGTGAATTTGGTAAACGGTTTGCTGTAGTTGCCAGTGAGGTGCGTCGTTTATCGGAAAGAGCCAGAGAGTTTACGGAAGAAATTCAAGTGGTGGTGAATGAAGTACACAGTTCCACCAAAGATTCGATTGAAGTGACACGCAAAGGTTTGGAAAGTGTGGCCAAGGGTGTGCAAATCGCGCAACGCGCGGGCGATGCTTTAGAGAAAATGCAGGATATGTCAGGTAAAACAAGCCGGGCTGTGCATACTATTGCCATGGCAACAGACAGGCAAAGTGAAAACTCGCAAGAGTTTGTGGAAACCATGCGAGCCATTGCCGATTTAATTCAGGATTCTGCGAAACAAATGGAAGGCTCGCGAGAAGCGGCGGTGCAGTTGAATGAAGTCGCCGAAAGATTGAGAAAGCTTGTTTAAGCGCGTATAACCGTTATTCATGGCTGACTTTGACTTATCCAATTTTATTGCTTCATTTTTTGATGAAGCAAAAGAGCGGCTTAATGCCATCAATCAAGCGCTGGTAGCGTTTGAAGCGGGAACACTGGATGAAGATGGCCTGGTATCCTTGCGTCGTGACGCGCATACCATCAAAGGTTCGGCATTGATGCTTGGGGTCAATGATGTGGGGGGGGTGGCTCATGTGTTTGAGGATTTGGTTGAATTGTTAATCCAGTCGCCTGACTTGCGCACACCCGCTGCAACCCAATTCATGTATGATTTGCACGACTTGCTGGAAAAACGCCTGGAAGATCCTGAAGGTAAAGATGTATTAGACGAGAAGGAGGTCAGGGCAAGGTTTGATGCCTTGTTGCCCGAGTTAAAAGCGGGTCAGGCCATTGCGAAACAAGACCAGACTGAAGAAGCTGATGCATCACAACCAGATGCTGAGGAAACTGAAAAAGACCCTGTGCAATCGCTGGCTGAAGAAGTAGGCGCGTTGGCAGCTTCAGGTGATGCGCATGTCATGATTGGCGCTGAAGAAGCCAGAGACAGAAAGGCAAGACAAGAAAAAGAAGCTCCAGACCGTAGTGAACATCAAGATACGGAAAAACATCTTAGCCAAGATGAGTTGGACGCATTGCTGGCTCAAGGTGGTAAAGAAGACGCACGAGACGCTCCCGCATCAGTCTTTAGGCCACATATCCAGCCCAAAGCAGGCACAGGTTTGGGACAAAGAAAAACTTCAGGCCGTTTTCTGCGCGTTGATGCCGAGCGCATGGAAGAGTTATCCAATCAGGTGATTGAAATCAGCACGGAACAAAGCCGCAATAAAAAAGTTGAAAGTGATTTGCAGGTAGCTCGTGTTGATATGCGTACGTTGCGCAGGGAGTGGCGTAAGGTCAGACACTTGCTTGAGGCACAGGGTGATGAAAAAGCTGCTTCGACCATTGATTACATGATAGAAACCCAAATACGGCATTTGCGTCGTATGACTGAAGATTTTCGTCATCAAACTGAACGTAACGAGCTTATTTTAAGAGAGCTTCGAGATAAGGTCTTAGGGCTGATGGTGCGCCCACTGGATACGATTTTTTCCACATTTCCTCGTGCTGTGCGTGATGTGGCTGCCAAGGTTGGCAAGCAAGTCCGTCTGGTGGTGGAGGGCAGCAATGTTGAAATGGATCAGAATGTTACCGAGGCTTTAGTGGAGCCTTTGGTGCACCTGCTCAATAATGCTGTGGCTCATGGTATTGAAAGCGAAAGTGAGCGTCTGGCAGCAGGTAAGCCCGCGCAGGGGCAAGTGAGCATTATTGCCAAACAAAGTGGTAGTGAAGTGTTGATTGAGGTTATTGATGATGGCCGGGGTATTGATACAGAAGTGATTAAGAAAGTGGCGGTTGAACGTGGTGTAACCACCCAGGATGAAATTGATTTGATGGATTCCGGGGAAATCATGGAGCTGATTTTCAGGCCTGGATTTTCAACGCTGGAAGAAGTGGACACGCTTGCAGGTCGAGGCATTGGCATGAATGTGGTGCAGGATGCGGTTCGGCGATTAACGGGAACCATTCGCGTACATACGGAAGTTGGACAAGGCACACGCTTTTTAATTTCTGTACCGATTAGTGTGGCGGTACAGGACGCATTGATGTTCAGAATTGGTGGGCAAAAGTATGGTATGCTCACGCATATGATTGACCAGGCCTTGCCATTATCCGGGCAAATGGTGCATGAGGGATTGGCGGGAAGGCAATTCCTGGTTTATGGTGATGAACAAGTGCCTATTGTGGATTTGCGTCAGGTGATGTTGGGGCAGGGTGAGCAATTGTCTGATGAGCCTTTTGTGATTGTGGCAGAGCATATTGAAGGGTTTGTGGGTATCGTGGTGGATGAGCTTTTGGGCGAAGGCGAAATCATGGTGCGCGATTTGGACCCGTATATCAAGCGCTACCTGCCACAAGGTATTATGGGGAATACCATTGTTGAGGATGGTAGCGTGGTGATGTTGCTTGAGCCTTATGGTATCAAGGAAATGGGAAGGACCGCGCCTGACCAGTCTCTGGAAGTTAGCCTGGCTGAAGAAGAAAAAATGCGCTTCCATATTCTGCTTGTGGATGATTCATTGATTGCAAGGGAAGTGGAGAAAAATGTGTTCGAGAGCCTTGGTTTTGTTGTTGATACGGCTATTGATGGTATGGATGGGTTGGAGAAGTTACAGTCAGGGCATTATGATATGCTGGTTACAGACCTTGAGATGCCACGGTTGGATGGCTTTGGCCTGGTGCGACAAATTCGCAATCAGACCGAATATAGTGAACTTCCTATCGTAGTGATTTCCACGCGTGAAAGTGCTGAAGACAGAATGCGTGCCCTGGAAGCTGGTGCGGATTCATATATGGTGAAACAGCGCCTGGAAGCAAGCAATATCATTTCTACAGTGAAAGCTCTGGTTGGCCCGGATATGGTACAAGAGCGCGGGATTCAGGCAAAGCTCAATACGGCGGAGTAGTCATGCGCTTTCTTAAAGTTCCTGACTATCACATGCATACGCCAAGGTGCAATCATGCGCAAGGCAGCATGGTTGAATATGCGCAGGCAGCAGTGGACGCGGGGCTTTCTGAAATTGGTATGTCTGATCATTCTCCCATGCCCAACGGTTTTGATGCCGCATGGCGTATGGATGAGTCCGAGTTGGACTCTTTTCTGGAAGAGTTAGAGGCCGCGCAACGGCGATTTAAGGGGCAGCTTACCATCAGGGCTGCGCTGGAAGTCGATTATTACCCGGGTGCTGAAGATTATATTACATATCTGTCCAATTATTATGATTGGGATTATTTGATGGGCTCGGTTCATTTTATTGGTGATTG
>CAZLES010000023.1:0-9628 GCA_964558615.1 uncultured Zetaproteobacteria bacterium | reverse complement strand
CAGTGATGATACGGATTGCGTGGCATTTAAACCTTGCCCACGCAGCCAGCGTTGCGCCTGGCATGAAGCTGAAAAGGCTTCCAATACCCCTTCGGTAAACCCTGCCACGGCCAAAGTATCCAGTCTTCTGCGTTCCGCATAGGTTTGTCCAATCAGAAGTTTGCTTAAATCCTTTGCCCACGGCTTGCTTAAAATATCCATCAATACTGCCACATCTCTTAAACCCAGGTTCATCCCCTGCCCGGCCACAGGGTGAATGGTGTGTGCCGCATTGCCTGCCAGCAACACGCGCCCCTTCGCAAAGGATGTTGCAACCCTAAGCTCAAGCGGAAACACAGCTCGCATACCTACACCTGTAAAACCACCAAGCTTGTCCATCACCTTGCTGCCTCCTTCATGGGCTAACATCTGCAAAAAGCCTTCATCGCTTAAGTTCAATAATTCAACAGCCGTTTTGGGCGACACAGACCATACCAGCGAAAACCTATCATCCGCGAGTGGAAGCAGTGCCAATGGCCCATCTTCCTTAAAGCATTCATAGGCCGTGTTGCCATGCCCATGTTCACTGGCAATGGATGCGACAATACCCAGACGGTTATGGTCATAGCCACAAGTCTGAATGCCCGCAAGGCTGCGAATCACGCTGTTGGTGCCATCCGCACCAACCAACAGCCTGGCATGTATATCCAAAGCCTTGTCATCGTGATCAACATGCAACGATACACCCTGTTCATCCTGTTTGAAACCAAGGCATTTTGCATGATAAAAAGTCGTAATCTGTTCAGGAAAAGCTTGCTGTACAGGCTCCAGCACATGGCGAATTTCAAGCACATACCCCAACGCGTTCGCGCCTTTTAGCGCATCATGATACATATCCACTGCGCCTGTATTCCCAGGTTCGGAAACATGGATATGCTGAATCAACCCTGCCCCACGCGCCAGAATATGTGACCACACACCCAGATCATGCAAATACCTTGCGGAACCTTCAGACAAGGCAATCACCCGCTCTGGTTGGCAGGGTGCAAACGATGGCGCGCGCAAGTCCAGCAAAGCAACATGGTAACCCAACCTGGACGCATGCAATGCCAAAGTGCTACCAATCACGCCTGCCCCTACAATAGCTACATCATACATTTTACCCATCTGTTAAACCTTTGCCCCCAAGGAAACAAGAACTGTAATCCCTGACGCAATGTTCGTCCACGTTAGAACGCATTGTTTTACAATACACTGATGTGCTCTATGCTTTTGCCATGAGTATTATCGGTATAGGTACAGATATGATTCACATTGCCCGCATTCAACAATCTGTCATGCGTTTTGAACAACGATTCATCACACGTGTGTTTACAGTCCGGGAATATGAGCTTGCCAGGCAACGAGGCACATATCGCAGGCTTGCCATGTTTTTCGCGGCCAAAGAAGCGGTAGCCAAGGCCTTGGGCACTGGTTTTGTGGGCTTTGCTATGAAAGACATTGAAGTGGTTTATCTTCAAAGTGGCAAGCCCGAAATCGTGTTACACGGCGCTGCCCGAAAAAAAGCTGACGATTTGGCTGTTGGGCGCATTCACCTTTCACTTACGGATGATGATGGCAGAGCATTGGCTTTTGTCGTAGCAGAAGGTTAAAACACCAAGCTAAGACGACTTGTCTTTACTATCGTCTGTGTCTGAAAAACTAAACGAAAGCCCTTCTTCCTGAATTTTATCTTTCAACTTTTCGATATTTTCCTGATGTGTTTTTGCATCCCTTAACACTGTATTGTCCAGCAAATCATCTTTATCTAGTGCCAAAGCGTCATCATCATAACTTTCATCCACTTCAACCTCATCCAAAACGCTTTGAAGAGATTCCTCTTGATTGTCAAATTCAATGTCATCAGATCCCAAGTCAATGTATAATGGCTCAACATCTTGTTCTTCCTCTTTAATTTTTCCCCATTTGTTAAGATCTTCAGCTCTCATCAACATCGTCTTGTCTAACTCATCAACAGCAGCATCTTTTTCATCCAGTGAAAAAGGCACATCTACTTCCTTACCACTTAAAACTGCAAAATCACTGGCGCTAATATCATCCAAGTCTGCCTCTGACAGATCCAATACAGGTGTATCCCCACCGCCTTGTTGCTCAATAGTTGTATTACTCCTCTCCACTACTGATTCGACCACATTGCCCGTAAAGTTAATAATGCCCTGTTCTTGAAGTTCTTGCCATAAATCCTCATCAAAAGTGGAACAAAATCTATTCCATTGATTTTTATCATACAGTTTGAATAGAGCTAATAATTTATTGTTACGCTCTATCAACTTACCTTCACCATGTAGCTTTTGAACATATAACGCCTGAATCCTAGGCCTATCCTGATCAGTACTATCCATCTTTTCATAACACTCTTGCGCATAAGCCCAATCATGTTTGTGTACCGCATCTTCAAAAGCAACAGTATAATTGATGGCAGCCTCCAAACTCTCTTCATCTAATGCTACAGGAATATCACCAAAATTATCATACCCTGTAGTTTGCTTATCATCTGATTTTCCTGTAATATCTAGGCTAACATTCTTATCTGGAGCAGGCGTTTCTTGGAGCTCATTGCTAGAAGGCGGCGGCGTCATAACATCTTGTCTATTATGTTCATAAGTGTGTTCCTGATACGCATGTTTTAACTTCTCTTGCCATACTTTCATTTGCTTGCGGTACAAATAAATAAGCAGCAACACAATATTG
Organism: uncultured Zetaproteobacteria bacterium; assembly: GCA_964558615.1. GTDB lineage: Bacteria > Pseudomonadota > Zetaproteobacteria > Mariprofundales > Mariprofundaceae > Ghiorsea. Next base: position 6,898 of record CAZLES010000023.1, on the reverse strand, counting down.
AGTACCAACAAGGCTATAAACCACCACCAACCATCGCTGATACCGCTACTATTGCTTTCTCTTGCAAAGCCACTTTGCGCGAGTGTATCAACTTTTTTATGCAATAAACGAACTTCGCTGGCAAGACTCTCAACTTTGTGGTCAATCGCATCGACATGCAAACCAGTTTCCACAGCTTGCTTATACAATGGCTCAAGCTTCTCTAAACGACTAAGCACAACAGCATTCACAACAGGAGCATCCAAGCTTTCCGTTAGCCCCAACGAAACCTTACCATGATAAGAAGATGAACTGATAGATGCCGATGATTTTGCTTGTTTGCTTTGTTTTTTCTTTTGTGGAACAACTGGGTGTGAAGCAAGCATACGCTTGAGTTCTTGGTAACGTGGGGATTGCACAAAGGTTTGCATATCTTGATCGTCAGGAACCTTTAAAAAACTTCCTTTTTTAAGCTGGTTAATATTACCTCTCACAAAAGCATCAGGATTCTTATCATACAAAGCAAGCATCACTTGACGGTTTGACCAGCGTTTATCCCTACGCAAACGATATGCAATTTCACTTAAGCTATCACCATACTGAACTGGGCCATAGCTATTACGTCTTGCCCAGCCGCTGGGCAACTGAGTTGCTACTTCTGCAACCTTTTGCATGGTGATTGCAGCTTGCCGGGTTGGTTGTGTGCTTTGAGCTTGGTTATTTGCAGGCGATATTTTTGCCTTTTGCTGAGAAGCAACCATAGACTCTGGGTCTAAAAAGACTTGAACCTTTTTAAAATGATTGCCTCTACCACGTTGAACCTTGAGTATAATAGTCATAAAAGATTCATTGATAGGCTGCGAAGATGTGATTCGAACCTCCCAATGCCTTGAACTATTTTTAACTATTTCAGCATAAAGAAAAAGATAAGATTGAGGAAGCAATTGCTCTAAAACTTTATATTCTTGAGGAGATGCAAGCGTCACTTTGATTTTTGAAGAAGCCTCTTGCTTACTCAGCGTTAAAGGAATACTCATATCTAAAGGCTGCCCCAAATGACTGCGCACATGAGCTTGACCAAACGCAATCGCAAACGCCTGCTGAACAAACAGCAAAACAACAATGAATACAAACAAACGCTTCAACATGCACCCAAGCATATAAGCTTATTTAAGGATAAGCTATTGTTTTTATAGAAGAAAAGAGATACAATAGCATATCATCTTTAACTGCCTTGTTGTTATGGTGACTTTTATTACATATTTTCCTAGGTGCAAATTTATGCATATCTAGCTACTATACGCTTCATTGCAAGGCTATCAACAAGGAGCTTCTCATTGGATATTTTAACCTTAACATCCATGATACTTGCCCTGCTATTTATCATTATTTTCCCTTGGTTTATCATCACTTACAAGAACAATACCAAACTGCAATCTCATATCCGAGAGCTTGAGCAAGAACAGCTTGAAAGCCTACTTCAAAACAAACAATTAGAGCAATTAAAAAAAGACCATGCTGACCTTAATCAACAATATGATGATGCAAAAACAAAACTGGATACATACAGCATCCAACTTGCCCGATTAGGGCAAGAACTCAGTGACAAAAAGGAATATATAAAACAATTAAAAATAGAAGCAGAGCAACAACATCGGCTTTATAGCCAATGCCAAGAAGACAATCGCCACTTAAATGAAGCACAAACCAAACTGCAAACTGAATACGAACAAGCACAAAAGCACAATGCTGAAAAGCTTGCCCTGCTCGAAGAAGCGAAAACCAAACTGGCACATGAATTTAAAGCACTTGCTGATCAAATCTTTGAGGAAAAACAGCAAAAAATGACACAATCCAGCAAGGAAACCCTGGATAACATCATCAAGCCCATGCAAAAAGATATCTCTGAATTTAAGGCACGCATGGAACAAGTGCATAAGGAAGATATTGAAGCAAGAAGCGCGCTTTCCCAACACTTGCAACACTTACAAGAGCTCAATCAGCAAATGAGCCAGGATGCGCTGAATCTTGCCCAGGCGCTTAAAGGCAACAGTAAGGTACAAGGCAACTGGGGTGAAATGATTTTGGAGAAGTTGCTGGAAAGCAGTGGTTTGCGTGAGGGCTATGAGTTTAAGCGTGAACAATCTCTAATCAACGATGAGGGTAAACGCCAGCGACCTGATGTGATTATCTATATGCCCAATAACAAACAAGTGATTATCGATGCCAAGGTTTCACTCACCGATTATGAACGCGCGGTATCCTGTCAGGATGATGCCACAAAATCACAGTTTGTGCGCGCGCATGTCAAAAGCATACAACAGCACATCAATGCCCTGGCTGGTAAACGTTATGACCATTTGGAAGGTGTGCATTCACCTGATTATGTTTTGATGTTTATGCCCATTGAGGCCGCATATTTGATGGCAATTGAAGCGGATAGCAGCATTTTTGAAGAGGCCTTTGAACGGCGTATTGCGGTGGTCACGCCTTCCACCCTGTATGCCACGCTCAAGCTGATTGAGCAGCTTTGGCGCTATGAGCGGCAAACTGAAAATGTCGCCAAGCTCACCAAACAGGCTGGCAGCTTGCATGATAAATTTGTAGGCTTTCTTCAGTCCTTTGAAGATATTCAAAAGCATATCAGCAAAGCGCAAGACTCATATGATAAAGCATTGGGGCAACTCAAAAACGGGCGAGGCAACTTGATGAACCAGGCCAAAACCCTGGCAGACCTCTCAGGCAAGGCCAAAAAGGAAATTCCCAAGCATTTATTGGATAATGATGGAGATCAACATGAGCTTAAAGACAAATCGTAATCAATTGGTGATGACTGGCGTGCAAGGCGGGGTATCCCCTGCGCAGATGTGGGCGCCATTTGAAGTAGGAAGCCAGGGTGAAGTCTTTTCCTGGCCAAGCACTGGCGGCATCACTTACAATGTCAAGGTAGGAGACTCCGTGTTTGGCTGGGCAGGCGAGCATATCGAGCCTGGTGTTTCAACCACGCTTAACCATAAAAACCGCAAATCCGAAGATGGGTATCAATTCCATGCTTGCTGCGGCAATCAGGCGCGGGTGACTTCTGGCGAAGCCAAGGGAGAAATCGGTACAGTGATTGGGCATCATGGCGGGGTCAATCATTTGATGATTGATTTTCCAGATGAAACTTTGGATAAGTTGACCTGCGATGATAAATTTATGATTCGCGGTTTCGGGCAAGGCTTGAGGTTTATCGACCATGATGATGTATTCATCTACAATATCGACCCCGATTTGCTGGAAAAAATGGGTTTGAGGGAAAACGCAGAAGGGCAGATTGAAGTGCCTGTGCATGTGATTGTACCCAATTATGCCATGGGCTCGGGTATTGGCGCGCTTTCTGTGACCACGGGTGATTATGATATTCTTTGCCATGATGAAGCTATGGTCAAAGAGCATGGGCTGGATAAACTTAGATTTGGCGATTTTGTCGCCGTGCTTGACCATGACAACAATTATGGGCGAACCTTCAGACGAGGTGCCGTCACCATTGGCATGGTGATTCACTCGGATTCACCGCTTGCCGGCCATGGCCCGGGCATGATGACCATCATGTCCGCCTGCAACAACAAGCTCAAACCTGTTCTGGATGAACATGCCAATATGGGATATTACTTAAAGGTGGGAAGATATGCTTAGATATACATGCCTGTGTTTAGCCTTGATCATGCCAGCAATGGCGGATGCCAAACTGTATAAAATTATAGACGAGTCGGGGCATGTGATATTCACGGATACCGCGCCCAGCATCGACACAAAAGAATACCGCCCTGGTCAAATTAGCGCCATAGAAAACCCCGAATTTAATCAGGAAAAAATCAAGGCGAAAAAAAAAGCTGAAGAACAAGACGATAGTGACAACGAATAACATCACGGCTGCCTGCATGCAGCTTTGCAGCGGTGAGCATATTGAAGGCAACCTTGAAAAGATTACAGCTATCCTTGCTTCGCATGACAAACCTTTTGATGTATTGCTGCTTCCTGAAAATGCAACGCTCCTGAGCAACAATGCGCATGCAAGGCGGCAAGCTGCCCAGGAAAAAACCATGCAGCACATCCTGAACTTTTTCAGCAAACTCGCCCAAGAGCAACAGTGCTGGCTGATTGCTGGCTCAATATTGACAGAAAACAAGCAACAACCACAACGATATTTGAATCATTGCCCTGTATTTGCACCCGATGGCTCACAAGTGGCCAGCTATGATAAAATGCATTTGTTCGATGTGGATTTAGGCTCTGAATCCTGGCAGGAATCCGCAAGCATATCCGCGGGAAGCAAGCCTGGCACATTTGAAATCAACCCATCATGGAAAGTGGGGTTATCCATTTGTTATGACTTGCGCTTTCCCGAATTGTATCGCCATTATAGCGCCCAAAATTGCAACATTTTCACTGTACCTGCTGCTTTTACCGTACCTACAGGCAAGGCGCACTGGGATATTCTGCTCAAAGCCAGAGCCATAGAAAACCAGGCCTATGTGCTTGCGGCAGCGCAATCAGGCAAACATGCCGATGGCAGGGAAACCTATGGGCATAGCTGCATCCTTAACCCGTGGGGGGAAACACTGGCTGAATTAAACAGTGGTGAAGGCATCATCAGCGCGAGTTTAGACCAACGCTTTTTGCGCAACTTGAAGCGGCGTATGCCTGTGTTACAACACCGAAAACTTTCATGAGCTATCCAGTGCCCGCTGCACCGCTGCAAGATGAACAAGTGATTCAAAAAAGTCGCTTTATCACTCATATCGCACGAGCGACAAACAAGGCTGAAGCCAGGCTGTATATTCAACATATCAAGCAGCAATACCCCGATGCCAGGCATCATTGCTGGGCATATATCGCAGGCCATCCAACGGTAACCACAGACATAGGTTTTAGCGATGATGGCGAGCCATCAGGCACGGCAGGCAAACCCATCTTGAATGTGCTGCAACACCGTGGCGTGGGTGAAATTGTATTGGTTGTCGTGCGCTACTTTGGCGGCATCAAACTGGGCGCGGGCGGGCTTGTTCGTGCTTATTCCAGTTCCGCAAGCCTTGCCATGAACAAGCTTGAAACAGAGCTGTTGGTCCCAGGCAAAACATTCACGCTAAGTTTTGACTATACATTGGAAAGCAAAGTCAAACACGTACTTGAAAATATGCGTATCCATATTCAAAAAAGCGAATATACAGGAAAAATCACCTACACTTTTGATGTGCCTGCCACTGATATTCAAATTCTGGATGATAAACTTATTCAAATGAGTGCTGGAGTATTACGGTTATCCAGACCTGATTAACGAACCCTAACCTCGTTCAGCAATAGGTATATACGGCTGATGTGTTTTACCCGTGTAGATTTGCATAGGCCGATAAATACGCCCGTCAGATAATTGCTCGCGCCAGTGCGCAAGCCAACCTGCAACACGGGATATGGCAAATACTGGGGTAAACAAATCCGTTTCTATGCCAAGTTTGCGATACACAATACCTGAATAGAAATCCACATTGGGGCAAATACCTTTCTTGCCCAAGGTATCCTTGGAAAATTGCTCAATGAAACGCGCAATTTCATAGGTTGGGTCTTCACCCATTTCCTTTGCCAAATCCACATACAATTTTTGCAGCAATGTAGCCCTTGGGTCTTTGGTTTTGTAAATCCTGTGCCCCAGGCCCGCGATTTTCTCTTTGTTTTTAAGCTTGTTCTTCAAATACTGCTCAGCATGTTCCAAGGAGCCAATCTCATCCAACATACGCAGCACATCTTCATTGGCCCCGCCATGCAACGCGCCAGAAAGCGAGCCAACAGCGGCACTGATTGAAGAATAAGGGTCAGCCTGTGAGGACGCGACAACAATGGTTGAAAATGTACTTGCGTTCATGGTGTGTTCAGCATGCACAATTAGAGCCACGTCCATGATTCGTTCTGCCAACGGACTAGGCTCATTGCCTGTCAACATATACAGAAAATTTGCAGCATGCGACAAATCCTTGCGCGGTGGAATTGGGTCATCCCCTTTTCGCATACGCGCATGTGCTGCTACAATTGTGGGAAGCTTGGCAATCAATCGCACATACACATCCCGAATTTCATCTTCACCTGGTTGCTGGTTTAAGCCTGTTTCCATAGGGTAATACATACCCAACACAGCAACACAAGCCTGCAAGGCATCCATAGGGTGAGCTGATTCAGGAAAACATTTCATCATATCCCGAATACTGAATTTAATCGTGCGGTGATGGCGTAAATCAGCATCAAACCTGGCAAGCTCATCTGCTGTGGGCAGCTCACCATAAATCAATAAAAACGCGGTTTCTTCGTAGGATGATTTTTCGGCCAATTCTTCAATATCAATGCCACGATAGGCTAAAGCACCCTTTTGACCATCAATGGTTGACACCCCAGACTCAGCAACAGGAATGCCCGCCAACCCAGGCGAGAAACATGCAATGTCTTGCTTTGAGGCCATTTCAATCTCCTATAACCAACTTTGAAGGGTTAGTGATTTTACAAAAAAACGTTTAAGTGTCAATCAACACAACATTTATATTCCATATACATACATTCTTGCTTGTTGCACTGATATATTGTGGTTAATGTAGCACTCATTGGGCGAGGTTGGATAAAGAATTGAGCATGAAAACTATACTGCTAAACACCTTTTGTAGAGAAGCTAGAGAAATAGCAGCTTTTACACATACTCGGGCTATACCTGCTAAAATAAGGCATGTGGTAGGCAAAATCTGATGCAGCTACCTAAACTTTACCATGCCCTGCTGCTCGAAGATGAAAAGCCTGCTCGCGAGCATTTATCCGCAGCTATTAAAATTCACCCTGAACTTCGGCTTGTCGATGCCGTGGCAACATGCCAGGAAGCCATTGAAGCATTGGGTAAGCA
>CAZLES010000022.1:0-9655 GCA_964558615.1 uncultured Zetaproteobacteria bacterium | reverse complement strand
GCTGGGGATAAGCCGACTGGAAGCGTGTTTACCGCGTATCACAGAGCTTGCCCAGGGTGGCACAGCCGTGGGTACTGGGCTAAATACCCACCCTGAATTTGGCAGACGCATGGCTAAGGCCTTATCTGAACATTATGGTATCCCGTTTCGTGAGGCAGCCAATCATTTTGAAGCACAAGCAGCGCAAGATGCTGCCGTAGAACTATCTGGCGCACTCAAAACTGTTGCTGTTTCTTTCATCAAAATTGCCAATGATGTGCGCTTGTTAAACATGGGGCCACGTTGTGGTATTGCTGAAATCAGTGTGCCTGCTGTTCAGCCTGGTTCATCCATTATGCCAGGAAAAGTCAACCCCGTGATAGCCGAATCCATGGCACAAGTATGCGCGCAAGTGATTGGCAATGATGCCACGATTGCCTTTGGCGGTGCGTCCGGGTTGCTGGACTTGAATGTGATGCTGCCCGTGATTGCGCATAATCTGCTTGAATCCGAAGAAATATTGGCAAACGCTGCCATCATGTTTACAGATAAATGTATTGTTGGTTTAACAGCAAACATTGAGAAATGTGAGCAGCAAATCGAATGGAGCATGAGCATGGTCACATCACTTGCGCCCGTGATTGGCTATGAAAAGGCATCCCGCATTGCCAAGCGTGCCGTCAAAGAGGGCAAAACCGTGCGAGATATTTGTTTGCTTGAAAGTATCCTCCCAGAAGATGAACTGGATGCCTTGCTTGACCCAGCCTCCATGTTATCACCACAAAAATAGCCCGATAATGCGCATGTTATCTTTGCTTCCACTGTAACCAAAATCCAGAAAGTATAAGCAAAACTCCCAATACCCACGGATAGGACAGCACAGATTGATGCCATGCAAAACCGATACTTAAACCACCCAATACAAGCAACAATAATGGTAACATCGTCATCGTTGCTGATGTTTGCGCGCGCTTGGCCAAACGCTTTTCAAGCTCGCCAAGATGCGTGTTGATATCTTCAGGCAAGCGCATCCAGGCATGAATATAATGCTTGCTCTCCTGCAACAGACGCTGTGCCTTGCCTTTAGGGCCTAAATGCTCTGCTGCCCAAGTGGAAATCAGGGGTTTGGCCAACTCCCACATATTGATGTCAGGGTGCAGTTCGCGGGTCACCCCCTCAATGACCACCATACTTTTTTGCAACAACAGCAGTTGGGGTTGGGTTTCCATTTGAAAGCGCTCAGTCACAGCAAACAGGTAAAACAACAATTCAGCAATCGAAATATCCTTGAGTGGTCGGTTAAAAATAGGCTCCGCAATTTCCCGCAAGGCATCTTCAAACGCGGAAACATCCGTATGATAAGGCACATAACCTGCCTCAATATGCACTTCAGCGGCACGCTGATAGTCCTGCTTGAGAAAGGCCAGCATCATATCCGCAAGATACACCCTGCTTTGCATTTCCAAACGACCCACAATACCAAAATCCACCAGCTGGATATCACCATTGTCCGCCACAAAGATGTTGCCTGGATGCAAGTCTGCATGGAAATAACCATGAATAAACACCATATGAAAAAACATATGTTGCAAGTTCCTGCAAATGGCAAGCGGATCATGCCCCGCAGCAATTAAGGTATCTCGCTCATCAATAGGGACACCGTGAATACGCTCAGTCACCAACACATCAGTATTGGTATAATCCCAAAAGACTTGCGGTACACCCACACCCTCTAAATCTTTCACTTGGTCAGCAAAGCGGCTGGCATGCGCGCCTTCTGAACGCAAGTTAAGTTCACCTAAAATAGTCGTTGCAAACTCTTCCACAACACACGGGGCTTTTAGTCGCTCATATTCAGGGAAGTATCGGTCAAACAATGCAGCCAACATGCGCAGTATCGACAAGTCCGCCTCAATCATTCTATCAATATTTGGCCTACGGATTTTCACGGCAACTTCCTGCCCATTCTGCAATGTTGCAAAGTGAACCTGGGCAATGGATGCTGCCGCAACAGGCTCTGAATCGAAGGAAGCAAAGATACCACTCTCTCCCAGGGCATTTTGCTTATAAGCTTTATTTAATAAGCATTCTACCACTTCAAAGGGCTCTGGTGGCACATGGTCTTGAAGTTTTTTCAATTCCAGCGCTACATCCATGGGCAATAAATCCACACGCGTGGAGAGCATTTGCCCAAATTTGATGAAGCTCGGACCAAGCCGCTCCAAGGCAACCCGAATTTGCGCGCCCAGTTCTTTGGGTTTGTATTCCTGGCTGAACAAGTTGAGCAACCAAATATAGGGGCTGAATAACCTTAGACGTACCGCCATAGCTGCCAGCCCATGTGTCGCCAGGACATGAATAATGAAAAGAAGCCTGATATTGCGGCGCAGGCTTTTGAATCTCATACGTTTTCCCGACTCGCCATACGCTCTAGCTGGTCCAAATGCCGCATCATCTTCTGTGTTTTTCTGACTACAGACTCAACACCTGCCTGCCAAATCTGCAAACGCTCTTCTGAAGGCACCCGCATGGTTTTAAGCGCATCATCAACCAGCCGTGTTGATGTATCCCTCAACTGTTGTTCTGCTTCTATCAACTTGTGTGCAGCATGGGCAACCTTGCGGCCAAAGAAGTCACCAAATATACGTCTTAATTCCAGCTCCCAATCCAAATCCAGCTCTTGTAAAAGCTTTTGAAACAGCAGCATGGATTCAGAGTCCCCGGAAAGCTTGAGCACTTTTTGCATCACCAGAGCATCAGGGTCTTCCTTGGCAAAGCCAAGCCTGGCAAAACCTGATGTGGTCGATTCAATTTTCACATCGGGGCGCGCTTGACTTGAAGGGTGTACCCACACGTTACCATGCTTGAACCCTATAAAAAATACAGCACCCGTATCTTTGATAAACACTCGAAAAACTTTACCTTCCAGAGCATCTAGTGTCTCCAGCAATGCGCCATTATCCTTAAAAAACACTTGTAACACCGATGCCAAAACCACGCATTGCACGGGTACCGGAATCAAACGCAAAGGCAAAAACATCACGCTCATACCTTGTAACCTCTATGCATGGCGACGACACCACCTGTCAAATTATCGTAACGCACAAGTGAAAAACCTGCTTGTCTGATCCACTTGGCAAATCGCTCCTGATCAGGAAAGCGGCGAATCGATTCTACCAGATACTGGTAGGAAGACCTGTCTCCCGTGATGATTTCACCCATCGCAGGAATCACGTTAAATGAATAAGCATCATACACCACATCAAATAAAGGAAGCACAGGTTTGGAAAACTCAAGGCACATGAATTGCCCGCCAGGCTTGAGTACACGATAAAACTCTGCAAGCCCCGCGGGCACATCAACAAAGTTACGAATACCAAAGGCAATGGTAACCAAATCAAAACTGTTATCGGTGAAAGGGAGCTTGGTACCATCCGATTGTATGCAATCCGCAGTGCCAGCAAGCATGCCTTGATCCAAAACCCGCCGCGCGCCTTCTTTCAGCATGGGGCCATTCAAATCGGTTAATACCACTCGTGCCTTGCGATTGACCTTGTTCAACAAACCTATGGCAATATCGCCAGAGCCTGCGGCAACATCCAATGCCATACCGCCCTCAGGCAACACGGCTTTGGCAACAAAAGCACGTTTCCATAAGCGATGCATACCCGCGCTCATGGCATCATTCATGATATCATATTTATAGGCAACCGATGAAAACACTTCCATCACTTTGCCAGCTTTTTCATCAACACTTACGGTTTCAAAACCAAAATGTGTGTGTGTATTTGGCGTATCTTCAGCATTCACTTGTTCAGACATGGGCGCAGCGTAACACCGAATACTGCTATTGTTGACTATTAATCATCAAAACAGTTGAACCAAGAGTTGAGATGAAGAATGAAAGAGGAGTGCTTTGTTTGCCTGTTTATTGTGGGATAGGGATAGCAAAACCCGAGCTTTCGTTTGCTTGTTGCGCATCTTCCAGCTCTTCAATCACCCAGGCTGTTTCATCAGCAAGCACAGCCTGAACAAGCTGTGTATTCATAGCGTGGCCACTTTTGATGCCTTCAAACGCGCCAACAATGGGATACCCAATCAAAAACAAATCTCCAACCGTATCCAATACCTTATGGCGAGCGCACTCATCTGCGTAACGAAGGCCGCCTTCATTAAGCACACCATATTTATCCAGCACAACAGCATTATCCATAGAGCCACCAAGCGCCAAACCTGCTTTTTGCAACGCTTCCACTTCATGGATGAAGCCGAAGGTGCGTGCGCGACTTACTTCCCTGGCATAACCTTGACGTGAAAAATCAAAGCTAACCTTACAGTTGGACAGTAAAGGGTGCGCGTAATCCAAATGATACGATACACGGAACCCCGATGCGGGATATAAGGCACAAGATTTATCACCATCTTCAATACTTACGCGTTTTTTAATACGCAATACTTTTTTCGCTTTATGCTGCTCAACAATACCCGCGCATTGAATCAAAAAAATGAAAGGTGATGCCGAACCATCCATCACGGGAACTTCAGGCCCATTCACTTCAATGCGGGCATTATCAATGCCAAGCCCAGCCAGGGCAGACATGAGGTGCTCTACCGTAGCAATCGTTGCCTTGCCATGACCCAGAGTCGTACAAAGTGTTGTATCAGCAACCGAGCTGACATGCCCCTTGATTTCAATGCCCAAATCGGAACGCACAAAAACAATACCTGTATCCACTTCCGCGGGGTGCAGAACCAGGTCAACCTTTTTGCCTGAATGCAGACCAATACCACTGCATCGAATCGCATGGTCAAGCGTACGTTGTTTAATCATGATGCAGCCTCCTTGTTTGGTCTTTCATGGTCACTAGCGTAATCCATTTTGCATTAAATTAGCATTAAAGTGTTGAAAGTATAGATTCTTTTTTGGAAAAGTGAAGCATTAGTCATTTCTGATATGTAACTTTTATTACAAATTAACTATAAAGACTACTGATGGAGCGCGAATCATAGATACGCAAAATGGCTTCACCCATCAATGAACCAATGGACAACAAACGCACTTTACCCGTATCCAAAATCGCTTGCGGTTGCTTAATGCTATCCGTAATCACCATTTCATGCATGGCAGAAGCTGTAATACGCTCTGCTGCAGGCCCCGAAAGCACGCCATGCGTTGCGTAAGCCGTCACCTTCTTCGCGCCACGCTCCATCAAGGCATCTGCCGCGCCACAAATCGTACCCGCGGTATCCACAATATCATCCACCAGTATGCAGTGTTTACCTTCCACATCACCAATAATATTCATCACTTTAGCCACATTGGGCGCTGGCCTTCGCTTGTCTACAATAGCAATATCCAAATGCAACATTTTTGCCAAAGCCCTTGCTCTGACCACGCCACCCACATCAGGAGATACAACAATGGTATCCTCAGGGCTAACATGACTTCGTAAAATATCCTTGGCAAATAAAGGTGCGGCAAAAACATTATCCACGGGAATATTAAAGAAACCTTGAATTTGTGTAGCATGCAAATCCATGGTCAAAATACGTGTGGCACCTGCCGTGGTTAACATATCTGCGACCAGCTTGGCTGAAATCGGCGTCCGCCCCGCACTTTTTCTATCTTGCCTTGCATAGCCGAAATACGGCATTACCGCGCAAATCTGCCTGGCGGATGCCCGCTTGGCCGCGTCAATCGCAATCAATAGCTCCATCAAATTATCATTGGCGGGTACTGATGTACTTTGCAGAAAGAAAACATCCAGACCACGAATGGTTTCCTGAAACTGAAGGAAGATTTCTCCATCGGAAAAACGCTGGGTATACATTTCACCCGCAGGAATATCCAGGTGCACGCACACATCTCTAGCAAGCTCTGGATTGGATGTTCCGGAGAACAGGCGAAACTTTTTATCACTGCCCATCAGTAGAACACCTCCGCTTCTACAACAAACAAAATGGCTGGGGCGGCAGGATTCGAACCTGCGCATGACGGGATCAAAACCCGCTGCCTTACCGCTTGGCTACGCCCCAATGTTATCCTCAAGCGGATGCCTGGGCAGCAAATGCCCGATATGCACCCAAGATACTAAAGCTTTTTGTTGTAATACATCAACCAGCTTTTGTGCATCTTCTTGGCAGCGACACAACGCGACACACGCTGATCCACTGCCACTCATCCAGGCTCGAATAGCCTGCTGACGCATCAATGAAAGTAAATCTTTCAATGGCGGACATAATGCCATGGCGCTTTTTTCCAAGTCATTGTAACCCAGCCTAACATCACCAGCATCCGAACGGGCGCGGACTTTAGCCCCTGCCTTTTCGTCCGTCAACGCATGAAATTCGTTTTCATCAAAAGATGCAAATGCTTCAGCCGTAGATACCCCCACACCAGGCCAGGCCAGCACCACATATTCACGAGGAACTGGATGTGGATAAGGTATCAGCTTCTCACCAATACCTCGCGCCAAACTTGCTTGTTGGAACAAAAAGCATGGAATATCTGCACCAAATGTTTTGGCAAAATCAATCAGCTCATCCTTGCTACAACCCACATGCCACAACCGATTGGCAACCATCAAAGCGGTTGCCGCATCCGATGAGCCACCACCCAAGCCAGCCTGAGCCGGCAAATGTTTATCAATATAAACACGCAAACCTTGCTGAACGGAAAACTTGTCCGCAAAGGCTTCCAACACCTGGTACACCAGATTGCTTTTGCCACTCAATGCTTCTTCACTACATGCCACATCAAGTTGCTCAGCCAGTGTCATATCCAGAACATCATAAACATCCACGTACACAAAACTGGTATCCAAAGCATGATAGCCATGCTCTAATATATCTGTCACTGCCAGATGCAAATTGATTTTAGCAGGTGCTAAATACCTAGCCATCAATCATCACCACGGCACGTTGCCCATGTTTATAGTCTATCAATTCCAGGCGTTTATAATTGCTAGACCATTTGATTTGCATAGGTGTTCCCAACCAGGCTCCCTCCCATTTTCGCTTGTCCTTACTATGCATGGAATCGGGCATTTGCCCTAAAAAAATCTTTGCCAGCTGCCAGGGCGGCAATATGATGCCCATATCTTTCAATGCTTGCGCGCTTAATGGCTGCCAACTTAACTGCTCATGATTATCAAGCCAGAACATACGATGACCTTGCCACCGCACAAACACCACGCGTCCAGACAGGGCATGGGTTAAGCGCAACTGACCTTTTTCTTCATTAGCTTGCCAGTCGATTTCAACCTGAAATCGATGCTTGGGAGCCATCACCAATAAACGCCCTGAAAATGTGGTGATGGGCGTATAAGCTGTGTTTAAGGGTTCATGCTTGACACATGAAGCAAGCCAGACCAACAAAAACAATCCTGCAAGTGTGCGCCATTTCACAACAAACCACGCTTGATTTTCAATTTCACTTTTTCTGGTTCACTATGCCCTGAATCAATCGCTTTCTGCCATGATACCCTGGCTTGTTTGGCATCGTGATTTTTCCAATAAATATCGCCCAAATGCTCCATCATGACAGGATCATCCTGAATAAGACGAACAGCATCGAGTTGCAACTTTAAGGCTTTCTCATATTCTTTTCTTTTGTATAGCACCCATGCCAATGAATCCAGATAATAACCATCATCAGGACGGATGCTTAAAGCTTTTTCCACCATGGTTTGCGCGTCTTGCAGGCGCACGCCACGATCTGCCAAACTGTAACCATAAAAGTTCAAGACTTCCGCGTCATCCGGGTCTTTAGCCAAAATTTCATTAAGAGTGGCATCCAGCCTTACATAATCTTTGAGCTTTTCAAACGCGATTGCCCGGTTAAACAATAGTGTGTATGAATAACCCAAATCTGTCGCTTTCTCGGACTCCTCAATCACATCCCGATAGCGTTTTTGCTGCAAACGCAAACCCGACAACACTTCATATACAGGCAAGCTATCCTTGAATGATGTTTGCAGCTTAAGCAATCTCGCTTCTGCGGCATCAAATTGTTTTTGGCTTATATCTATACTGGCCAAACGTAGCTGAGCGTCCAGATACAAGCCATGTTCTGGTTTGAGTACTTGATATTCTGGCACAGCCTTTTGCCATTGATGCGAAGCTTCCAAACTTGCGGCATAATAAAAATGCGCAGTGGCCAGCTCTTCATGTATGCCTTGCCCTCCTTGATTCGATAACCGCGCCACAGCTTGCTCGAAATATGTACTGGCCTGCTTAAACTTCTGTTGCTGGTAATACAGTTTACCCAATGACATCAATACCGAAGCACCATTATCCACCAACGGTAACAAACGCTCATACATCATGATGGCAGCATCCAGGCGATTTTGCCGCACATACAGGCCTGCCAGCATGGCATACGATTGCAATGCTGTTTTTTCATGCTCATGAATATAGTGCAGCAACAGGGATTCTGCCTTGACATTTTGCCCCTGTTTTTCAGCAAGGTGCGCACGCTGCAAGACAATATTTTCATGATCAGGCGCGTCCTTTTGCATACTCGCCAATAGAGCGTCCGCCGCTTTTAGCTTGCCTTGTTGCACATGAAGCTGCACCTGTAACTGCTGCAACCTCACGTCCTTATGCAGTTTCAGGCCATCTTGCACCACCTGATGTGCGGCATCATAGTTTTTGTTTACTGCGTATAATCGTGCCAGCATCAATCTGACCTCAATACGCTCAGGTTTATGCCGCAATATATCGCTTAAATGTCGTGCTGCTTCCTTGATTTCACCGACTGCAATCAGGCTTCGCGCGTAAAGTTGCTGATAGGTCAGCAAATCATCTGTTTCTAAATGCTCCACCACACCTTGAGGTATATCCTGCATGTATTGTTTGGCGGCAAGAGCATGTTTTTGCTGCCCGGATGCCAAAAGCAAATCCACCAGCTCAAACCTTGGTGTCATGGCATCCGGCTCTTTTTTGACCAATGCTTTCAGGAAACGTATGGCCAATAATGGTTGCTGGTTTGCCTCGGCCTGTTGAGCCGAAAGATACAGAAAGCTGCTGTCCATACGCTCCAACAAAATGGGCGGGTGCGAAACTTTCATGTTTTTGGCTTGTGGTTTGGTGCGCGTTACTGTTGTGCTATGCGTGGCCTCACTGGCTTTATGACCAGCGCAACCTGCAAGCACCAATATCACCAACAAGCCAGAAGCCCCGACTTTTATATTCATCGCGTTCATAAGCAAAGCATGAACCTTCATGTGCTGTGTGGCAACTTTTGAAAAATACCCCCACTTTGCACATCATCCGTCAGCACCCAGCAATGAACTTCCGCAACTTTCCCTTGTACCACACTGATAATAGGATAAACAAAACCCTCCCACGCATGGCTTAAGTCTGTTGGCGAAGGTTTCGCGGGGCAATCCGGGTGCGAATGGAATACGCCAATAATTTCCTCATCACTTCCCCTAAGCTCCAGGTCCACAGCCTGGTAACCTGCGGGGTCAAGCTGAAACCTATCGGCTGCCCGCTCCTTGTTGAGGTTGTTCACTTGACGCACCTTGCTCACCTGCCAACCATCCCTATGCACCTTGCCAACAAGTAAACCGCATATCTCATCAGGGTAACCACGCTCTGCAATGGCCTGCATATCCTCAAGCGCTGATACCTCAAATACACATGTCTGACTGCTATCCTTCGCATCAATCAC
>CAZLES010000021.1:0-9785 GCA_964558615.1 uncultured Zetaproteobacteria bacterium | reverse complement strand
ATGCTGTATTGCCCTTGTCCATTGGGGTTGGGTTTGAAGGCATCCGAGTTTAACCACTGCTTGGTGATTTTTGGCTCCATAGCCTGCGGATTATATGCGGTTGGCTTGTCACTCATATGTTATGTGTTCCTAGTTATACTTATTAATGGTCTTGTTTGGGTTGATTAGCCAAATGCTCTAGCAATGCATCGCTAATCAATTCGGGGAGAATTTGTTGCAAATGCTGATTGATTTTGATGCGGACTTCATCACTGACTGCTTCAATCAAAGGGTCTAACTCATCAGGGTTAAGGAAGACAAGCTCTTCTTGCGAAACATGCTGTGGTGCATGCTGTTTATCCGTTTCGACTTCAACCGGGGCAGATTCCAGTTCTTCTTCAACTTCGGGCATTTCGCTTTCAGCTTCTGTTTCGGTATGAGTGCTGCCCATATCACCGGCTTGATCTTTGACGGGTTCGGCTTCTTCCTCGGCATCTTGAGCAACATCGCTGACAAAAGCCTCAACCAGCTCTTTATCCAGAACTTCAATATCATATACCGTGTCTTCATTCATGGCTTCACTGATGTCAAAAGTGATGGCGTCATCGGCGGCAATGGCATCAAAAACCGCATCAAATTCACTTTTTTTGTCATCTTCACTGCTTTTAGTGGCTTCTGCCCTGTGTTCGCTACTTTCCTTGAGAGGTTCACCCGTTTCAGGTTCTTCGGTCATATCACCTTTATCAGAGGTAGGGTTATCACCAACGCGCTCATCGCTTACGGCTTCACCAACCTCATCTTCTTTTGTTTTATCAGTAGCGGGTTTATTGGCGTGCTGGCTGGAAACAACAGGTGTTTCACCAAAGGTAAAGGGCTCATCACTTGTATCTTTTTCCGTATTTTTCGCGGTGCTTTTATCTGTGGTTTTACGCGTGGCCCCTACACTTTTATCTTCAACAGAAGCGTCTTCAGGTTTATCCTGGGTTGTGTGGGCTTGTGCTGCCCAAAGTGGCAAGGATTCCTGCGCGCTGGGCTCTAAAAACTCTTCAGTAAGCACAATGCGAGGTCTGGGTTCTTGGTGTTTGGTTTCGCTTGCTGTTTTTCCTGTTTCTTCTGTTTGGGTTTTTGTGATTTGTTTTTCATGAGCTTCAGCGTTGGTTGTAGTGCTGCTGTCATCATCCAAAGGCTCAAAAGGTTGCAGCCTGGAAGCGGTATCGCCAGTCTGCTCTGCTGTTGAGGACAGATTTAAGGCATCTTCTGAATCACGAGCCACCTGCTCAACCAGACCCTGACGTTCCCTGGTTGTTGATGTTTTGAGGTCTTTACCGGCAATCATACGGTCAATACTGGCCAGAATTTCATCAATATCGCGTTCATCTTTTTTATTGCTCATGCGGCTATGATAGGTTGGTTTCATTTTATGGGCAATGGCATGATGCAAAGGGCGGCTTCAACACATCTGTCAGCAGTTTGGTTGCTTGGTCATCAAGGCTTCCGCTCGCCTTAAATCATCGGGTGTATCCACGCCCAGACAATGAAAGTCACCAGAGGTTACGGCAATAGCATAGCCATGATACAAAACCCGCAGCTGCTCCAGTTGCTCAATTTGCTCTGCCTTGCATGGGGCAAGCAATGAGTATTTGAGCAGGAAATCACGACGATAGGCATACAGTCCCACATGCTGCTGCATATCAGTAGGTTCAAGTACATCCCTGTTTCTTGGGAAAGGGATAGGCGCACGGCTAAAATACATGGCAAAACCATGATGATCACATACGACTTTCACCACATTCGGGTCATGAAAATCTGCCGCTTCACGAAGGGGGTGGGCAAGGGTTGCCATGTGCAAGTCCTTATACCTTGTAAAAGGGGTAACCACAGCTTTGATAGCCTGCGGGTCAATCAAAGGTTCATCACCTTGCACATTAATCACAATATCCACATCAATATCAGCAAAGGCTTCGGCAAGACGCGCTGTACCGCTTTCATGGTCAGCCCTTGTGATGGCAACTTCCGCGCCTGCTTCCCTGGCAACATCGGCAATACCTTGATGATCGGTAGCAACAATCACACGTCCTAACCTTGTGGACAGGGCGCGTTCAATCACATGCGCAATCATGGGCTTGCCGGCAAGTTCCGCCAAAGGCTTGCCGGGAAACCTTGTGGACTCAAAGCGAGCAGGGATGCCAATGGCAACGCTTAAAGAGGGGTTAGGAGAGGGCATCAATGGCGCTCAATTTCCTGCCAAGTGGCGGTTGCTGTGCCGACCTTGCCGACTACAACACCCGCAGCCTGATTGGCTGTTTGGGCGGCCTGCAAAGGTGACTGGCCTTGTGCCAAACATGCGGTAAACACGGCAATCACGGTATCTCCCGCACCTGTCACATCAAAGACATCACGCGCGGCAGTGGGAATGTGGTGGGTATGTTCACCATCAAACAAGGTCATGCCCTGTTCCGAGCGGGTAATCAAAATGTAATCAAGGTCAAGCTTGTCGCGGAGATGTTTAGCCATGTTTTCCACATGGTTATCCTCATTGATATTATCCATGCCAGCCATCTCTGATGCTTCCAGCAAATTGGGTGTGATAAACGTTGCTCCGGCATAGTATTTTGTGTGTGCGGGTTTGGGATCAATGCCCACAATTTTGCCTTTAAGCTCAGGAATCAATTGTTTGAGCAAATCGGGGGTGAGCACACCTTTGGCATAATCGGATAAAATAATGGCTGTAGCCTGATCAAGCTTGCTGCGAACACTGTCCAGAATGTTTGCTTGCGTGTCGGCATGGATGGGGGTAACCCATTCATGATCATAGCGTACAATTTGTTGATGTCCTGCAATGACACGGGTTTTGATGGCTGTAGGCCGCTCATTTTTTTTGGTAAACACACCGCTGTCATCCGAATGAAGCTCGCCAAGGCGGTGGTGTACCCATATGCCTGGCTCATCATCACCGACCACACCAAACATGGCAGAGGGAACATGCAAGGCATGTAAATTGCGAATCACATTGGCAGAGCCACCTAATCTGCGGTCAATGGTTTGCACATTCACCACAGGCACGGGGGCTTCTGGTGAAATACGGGTGACATCACCCCAAATAAATTCATCCACGATAATGTCGCCAATCACCAGAATCATAAGCTTTTGCTCCTCTGCAATTTCAGGCTGGCAGCACGTTGGCTGACTTCGGTTTTTAATTGTCCGCAAGCTGCGGATATATCTCTGCCTCTGGATACACGAACCACGGCCACCACACCTGCATCATTAAGAAAATTGCGAAATATATCAACCACTTCATCATCAGGACGTTGATACTTGCTGCCAGGAAAAGGGTTAAAGGGCAGGATATTGACGGTGCTACCCATATCTTTGGCCATAGCCGCCAGGCGTTTGGCATCATCCAAACTATCATTGATGCCAGCAAGCAAAACATATTCAATCAGGATGCGTTTTCGGTTGCGTACCGTAACATATTGTTTCATAGCCTCTAATAATGTTTCTAAGGGGTATTTTTGATTGATAGGCATGATTTGGTTACGCACCTCATTGTTGGTGGCATTCAGTGATACCGCGAGGCTACATGGCAAATCATCTTCAAGCATACGATAAATCGCGGGTACAAGACCGGCTGTGGAAATGGTCACTCGTCTGGGGCTAAGTGCCATGCCCCATTCATGCGTGAGCATACGAACAAACTTGGCTACATGCTCATAGTTATGCAGCGGTTCACCCATGCCCATCAATACTACATTGCGTGGAAACTCGCCCAAAACCCTTTGTGCGATAAAGATTTCCTGCATCATTTCTGCGGTGGTGAGGTTGCGGGTTAAACCCGCTGTTGCCGTTAAACAAAATTCACAACCTATGGCACAGCCGACTTGTGATGATACGCATTGGGTGATTCTGTCTTCGGCAGGAATAAGCACACTTTCCACATCCTTGTTATCACCCATACGGATAAGCAGCTTTTGCGTGTTGTCTTCAGCCTGTTGCGTTGTGATCACTTCAGGCAGGCTTAAATTATAATTTTTTTGCAGGTGACGCAGAAGCTTTTTTGAAAAATCAGGGATGTTTTCCAAATCAAACTCCGCGTAACGAAACACCTTGCCCATGACTTTTTTGGCATGTACAGGCGATACATCAAGCTGCTTACACATATGCAGCAAATCCTGGTAATCACAGCCGAGCAGGGAAGGTTTGTTATTCATCATTTAAGTGTGTGAAAACAAAAAGGGAGCATAAAGCCCCCTTGTTTATGGTGAAGCAAATAGAAATTATAGCCCGTATTTGGCTTTGTTTGCGGCCACTTCTTCCGCGGTAGGAGGCGTATGGTCGGTGACTTCGGCAAGCTCAAAGGCATCACGATTGGTATCACAAAGGTCATTAAGAGCAATATCTGACTCAAACACATCAGGCACATCTTCTTCAGGGTAAATAGCTTCCCACGGGCATTCAGGCTCACAAACTGCGCAATCAATACACTCTTCTGGTGAAATATAGAGCATGTTGGGTGTTTCTTCAGATATTTCCTTGGGTTGATAAAAACAATCCACAGGGCATACCGCAACACAAGCAGTATCAACGCAATCTTTACAAAGTTGGGTAACTACAAAAGCCATGATTTTAACCTCTTTAAGATATTTGGATTAACAGTAATCCATGCGAACTATACGAGGAAACCATATTTATCCAAGCATGATTTTGAGTAAGCCAAAAAAAGAGCCTGGATGCCAGGCATCGCAGGCTCTTGTCCAACTGTGGATGAAGTCTAATCGAGGATAATGGATTCCAGCCTGTCCATATCGTTGATGACTTTCCATGTGCCTTCACCCGATGTGACACGTTCTTCCCATTTTTGCAATCTGTCCATGTATTCTCTGGGGTCGATATTGTCACTGCGAAGTTTGGTCACATTCAGGGCAACCACGTTAAACCCAGGAAGCTGCAGTGGAATATCACGAACATAACCCTTTTTAAGCTCTTCTTTTAAATCGGAGAAAATTAAAATGGTCTTTTTGCCCACACCAGCTTCATTCAAGTATTCCGTGGCTTGCAAGATACCACCTGTAATATCGGTGTAACCACTGGATTTTACATGCTTCACAAAATGATCAACTTTTTCCCTGAATTGACGTTTTTGCCTGTTGGCAACGCTTGGCCTGTCATCAAAGGTGACTTTGGCAATAATATCTTTTTCACTGAAGCTTGCTGTATCCACACGAGCCACAGCAAAAGTATCGCCAGGGTTAAGCTTGGCCAATATAAAGTTAATCAAATGCTGAGCCTTGACCAGTTCCTGGGTGTAAGTGCCTGATGTATCAAGCAGCATATATACACCTTTGGTGCTAGGCCCTTCCTTGGGGTTATCGCAGCCTGTCAAAAGCAGGACTGAGACAAGCATAATCCATAAGTATTTCATGATGACACCTCCATGGTTTGTGTATCAAGCGGGTTAAATTTTGAGCTGTCTTTTGTCTTGCTTTGAGGGTGCTCCCCCTTGATTTTAAGCTCAATCCAAAGTGGGATGAAAATAAGCAGGTCATAAAAGCTAATCAGCATTTGCCCCGAATAATGGGCACTGTTGGCAGACAGCTCGAAGATAAAGCCAAGTGAGCGAAGCAATGACACAGCGACCATGCCAAGCACAGTACGCGCGGCATGAATAAAAGATTCAAGAGGAATGGCGACAAATACCAAAGCAAAGGGAAGAATGAAGCCCATACCCATTTGCGCCGCGGTGGTAATCCAGCGATCGGATAAATCCGATGCGCTTGCAGCTTGCGCTCCGCTTAGCAGAGAAGCGCGAAGGGCAGCGTCATCTTGCGCCAGGATTTCACGCATATAAGCAAGCCCCGCTTCCACACTGGCAAGGATAAGCAGGATTGCAAAGGTGATAAATACCATGCGAATACGCATGCTATCCTTCATTGCGCCAATCACGGGGAATAAACGGGTGATGCGCAGGCTTTCCATCAGGAATAGCCCCATGGCAACTTCAACAAGAATAATCACAAGTGCCGCAATGTTTGCCACTTTATAGCCCATCATGGTGCTACTGCCGCCAACCATTTCCTGCATGGGTCTTGCAATGAGATTAAAGTTAATCATTGCGCCACCAATAGCGATAGCAAGCACAAAACCTGCTACAAAAAATTGCGTTAATGAAGATGATGACAATGTTTTTTTGGCTGTGTCGGTTTCATGGATAATCTTTTCATAGTTTTCCATGTGTCTGTCCACAACCTTGATGCGTTCAAGCAAGGCATTGACATCCTGGTCAACCTGTTTGAGGTCTTTGTTGATACCGCGCCAGGCAGGTTGCATTTTTTTCAGTAACATATGACGTTCACGGCTTGATTTTCTATATTCTTCCAGAGTTTTTTCGTGGTTTTTCTCCATGGAACTGTGGATACTGTTTAAAATATCGCCCACCATAGGATCACTTTTTGAGGGACTAATTTTCGCTACAGCTTCTACAGCTTTTGCCCAGCCCGGTGCTTCAGGAGGAACATCAGCACTTTTCTTGTAGTCTTCATCCATCTGCGTAACCACATCAGTGATTTTGCGATGCAAAGTAGGATACTCTGCCAGGTCTTTTTCAACAATGTTATGAACGCGTTCAAATTCGCGTTCAATTTCATGTTCTGAAGCCTCTTGCCCTTCAGCAATCAAGACTTCAGTGTTTCGTTGAGCAAGCCGTTGTTCTGCTTTGGATAGCGAGATGGACGCTTGCTTGAATGCGTGTTGAATCAGGGCTGTGGCAGCCTGAATCATTTTATGCATAGGGGTTCTTGCAAGGTAGGTAAGTGTGATGAGTAAAACAGCCCAAATGATGGCTGAAATCGCAGCACTATCTGACCATAATAAATAGATTTCATGAAATGACATCTTAAGCCTCCTTTGCGCTGATAAAAAACAGCGGTGTTTGCTGATATCGATAGATTGAGGCTAGGCCTGGCAGAGATACGGAAGATGTTACCAATATCACAAGGATATGGTTTTTTATACGTGACAAGATGTTAAGCTATTGTCTTTATTATGTTTTTTCAGGTTGTCAAAAAAGTATGTGTAAGTGTGCCAAAATGACAGCATGGTTTTATGGCATAGGTATTAATACCTTGGGGCGATTGATACCCAAAGGATGATATAGCGTCTCAAGAAGGGTGTACACAATGAAATATCCCATATTATATTATCGCCTATGGATAGCCGTGTTATTTTATCCTTTCTTGAAGACTACGGGGCGTGGGTAGTTTCATTCATATTACTGACAGCGATGTTTGTTGCGCTATATCGATATTTTCAGTCGGATACATATGTGTTGAAGCAGGTATTCAAAACACACGCCAAAGCGGTTGAAAAAGATGCGGTACTGTTTGATGGTGTGGACAGTTATCAATTTGCTGATTATTTACTGTTGTTGCAAGGAAAAATTGTGGTCATCAAGCTTGATGATAGCGATGGTTATATCTTTGGTGCGGAAAATATCCATGAATGGACATGCGTGAAAAACAATGTGACGCGCAAGTTTGCCAACCCATTAAGAAAGCTCAATCACTTTGTGACTCAGGTGAAGTGCATATCTGGTTTTGAGGATGTGCAGGCATATGTGCTGTTTGGCTCATCGGCCAGCTTTCCCAAAGGTGTGCCCGAACATGTGTTGCAAATGACACGCCTAAGTGAGGATATGAAAGGTTTGTTTGGGGATAAAGCCAAACATGAACAAGCTGAGCAGGCCTGGCAAACCTTAATAGCCATGGTGAAAAAAGATAAGGAAAATCTGAATCAGGTTGCTCAGGTGTAAGATTGCCTGATAAAGAGGTTAGGCGGCTATCATTACCTGTTATAGTTTTACAGCTAAAGTTTGTTAGGCTTCGCCCATCAATGTGATGGAGAGGTTTTGATGGCAGAAAATCAGGCAACAGAAGACGCGCCAGTATTTAAATTGCAGCGCATGTATATCAAAGATGTTTCGTTTGAGAATCCGAATGCGCCTGAAGTGTTCGTGGATGCGAACAAACAACCAAAAGTAAACTTAAGTATGGATTTATCACACCGTAAGGTCAATGATGAGCATTGGGAAGTGAGCATCAAAATCAATGCGGAAGCTCGCGTGCAAGATACGGATAAACTTATTTTTGAAATTGAAGTCGAGCATGCGGGTGTATTTTTCTTTCATAAAATTGCAGAAGAGCATGTTGATTTATTATTGAATGTGGATTGCCCCAACATTATTTTTCCCTATACACGGCAAATTATTAGTCAGCTAAGCGTGGATGGTGGCTTTATGCCGTTCATTTTAGAGCCTGTAAATTTTGGTGCTTTATACCAAAGTAAGCTTGATGCTGCGAAAGCTAAAGAGGGCAATAGGGTACAGTGATTTAGAAATACTATATTGGATTTCAGCTTAAGTTGAACACGCTCCAGTTAGCTAAACTTGTGATATTTTTCCGTATAAATTTATAACAATATAACCTAAGCTTTGCCCTAAACAGAGCTTTGGGGAGGAGTCATGAGAGACTTGTTTACGCAAACATATTACGGGAATACCGTACAAGAATGGGCTATTTCAGCCGTGGTTATTATTTTATCCATTGCTGTGGGTAAAATTGTATATTGGCTATTTTCTAATGTGGTGCGCCGCATGACAGCCAAAACAGAGACCAAACTTGATGATATTTTGATTGATATGGTCGAAGAGCCCTTGGTGGTGACCCTTATTCTAGCGGGCATTTGGTTTGGGTTAAGCCTTCTCAATCTTCCAGAGTCTTTGGATGTGTTTATTGCCAATGTGATTCAATTCTTGATTGTGATGATGATTGCATGGCTAATCGTGCGTTTATTGGATGCTATTTTTGAAAATGTTCTTATCCCGCTTTCGGATAAAACGGAAGGCGATTTGGATGACCAACTGCTACCCATTCTTAGAAAAGGTACACGTATTGCAGTGTGGGCTATGGCTGCAATTATTGGCTTAAATAATGCGGGTTATGATGTTGGGGCATTGATTGCTGGGCTTGGCATTGGTGGCTTAGCACTTGCCATGGCTGCTAAAGATACTGTGTCCAATGTGTTTGGTGGGTTTACGATTTTCACAGATAAGCCTTTTAAAATCAACGATAGGATTAAAGTTTCAGGGTTTGACGGCACGATTAAAGAAATTGGCGTGCGTAGTACACGTTTGGTCACTCTTGAAGGGCGTACCGTTACTATTCCTAATGCAACATTTTCCGACACGCCGATTGAAAATGTAAGCTGGGAGCCATCAAGGAAAGTCAAGCTGGTATTGGGCTTAACCTATGATACCACACCTGAAAATATGCAAAAAGCTATGGATATTCTTCATGATATTGCGCAGAATCAAGAAGGCTTGGAAGATAAACGCACGATATTCTTTTCAGGCTTTGGCGATTCAGCTATGGAAATTACGTTTATTTATTATATTTCTAAAGGCGCAAGCATTGCTGGCGTACAAAATGACATCAATATGGCGATACTCACGCGTTTTAACGCTGAAGGGCTTGAGTTCGCTTTCCCATCGCAAACGCTTTATCACGTACAAGCTGGGGAACAATCATGAGTGCCATCGAAGTATTGATTGGTGGGGCTAATGGCAAGCAGGTGTCTTTGGATGCAGCTATGGCGAATCGCCATGGCTTGATTGCAGGTGCAACGGGCACAGGTAAAACAGTTACACTACAAACGCTTGCGGAAAGCTTTTCGCGCATTGGTGTACCTGTGTTTATGGCGGATGTGAAAGGTGATTTGTCGGGCATTTCGCAAGCAGGAAAGCCGCACAAAGA
>CAZLES010000020.1:0-10254 GCA_964558615.1 uncultured Zetaproteobacteria bacterium | reverse complement strand
ACAGGCACCACAAATATCATCAAAATGGATGTGACAATGAACGCAATCACCAAAATGGAAGTAGGATAAACCATGGCCGATTTGATTTTTGACTTCAAGGCCAAAGATTTTTCCTTGTATTCGCAAATGCGAAGCAGGATATTATCCAGGATGCCGCCTTTTTCACCAGCTTCTACTAGTGAGCAAGTAAGACGATCAAACTCTTTGGGAAACTCTCGCAAGGTTTCGCCAAAGGGAGAGCCACTTTCTAATTTTTCACGAATGCCTACAAACAGTTTGACCAAGCCTTTGTGGTCCGTACCTTTTTCAAGGAGCTCAAAGCATTGCACCAAAGGAAGGCCTGCATTAATCATAGTGGATAGTTGCCTAAAGAAAATGCTGATGTCTTTTTCGGTGACCTTGGGATCACCACCGATGTTAATTTCTATGGGTTTCTTTTTAACCTTGATATCAAGCAGCCCCTGGCGGCGAAGTGTTGCCGTGGCCACTTCTTTATTGACGCTTTCAATACGCCCTTCTTTTTTGGCTCCCTGTCTTGTTTTTGCGGTATAAATAAACTCGGGCATGTTAGTCTCCCACTGTGGTACGCAGGCACTCTTCCAAGGTTAAAATACCTTCTTTCACCTTGTTAAGCGCTGCCATACGCAGTGTTTTTACACCTTCACTGATGGCAATTTCATTGATTTCATCAGAGTTTTTACCTGCATATACGGCATCCCGTATATTATCCGATACAGGCATGACCTGATAAATACCCACACGGCCTTTGTACCCCGTGCCATTACAAACACTACATCCTTTACCTTGCATGGGTGTAAAGGTATCCAGGTCTTCTTTTTTCATGCCCGCGTTCAAAAGGGCGTGCGGGTCTAACTTCACAGGTTCAGCACATTCGCTACAGATACGCCGCCCCAAACGCTGGGCAGTCACCAGATTCACCGCTGAACCTACCAGAAAGGACTCAATGCCCATATTCACGAGTCTTGTCATGGTTGATGGCGCATCATTGGTATGCAACGTGGCCAGTACCAGGTGACCAGTCAGGGCTGCCTTGATGCCAATCGCACCTGTTTCATAATCCCGAATCTCACCAATCAGGATGACATCCGGATCCTGACGCAAGAATGATTTAAGGGCGGCAGGAAAGTCCATGCCAACGGCAGGGTTAACATTAACTTGATTGATACCCATAAAGTTGAACTCCACAGGGTCTTCCGCGGTACAGATATTAATACCAGGTTCATTCACTTCTGCCACGGCGGAGTATAAGCTTACGGTTTTACCCGAGCCAGTCGGCCCTGTGACCAGTACCATACCATAAGGTAGTTTGACCGCATGCTTAAAGAGAGCCAGGTCTCTTTCTTCATAGCCGAGTTTGGTTAAGTCGGTTTGCAGATTGGATTGATCCAGCAAGCGCATCACCACTTTTTCCCCAAACAAGGTCGGCAGAACGGACACGCGAAAATCCACAGTTTTGGCCTTGGACAAGCGTAACTTCATCCGGCCATCCTGCGGGATACGCCGTTCTGTAATATCCAGGCGTGATTGAATTTTTAGCCTGGACACAATGGCATCGCGCATATGCATGGGAGGGCGCATGATTTCTTGCAATACACCATCCACACGATAGCGAACACGCAATATTTTTTCATACGGCTCGATATGAATATCGGATGCTCCGCGCTTGATAGCATCCAGTAAAATCAGATTAACCAGCTTGACCACAGGCGCTTCTTCGCTGGCCGAGGCAAGGAATTCACCATCTGCTGGCTCATCTTCGGTTTCAACCACTTCGACATCGGTTGCACCCATTTCCGCCATCACATCTTCAAGCCCTTGCGCCGAGCCGGATAGCTCATCCAACTTGGCCATCAGCTCACTTTCACGAACAATGACCACATCAATTTGGCTGCCTGAAATAAATGATAGCTCGTCCAGACTACTGATATCATAAGGGTCGGCCACAGCTAGAGTAATACTGTTTCCTTTACGCTTGATTGGGATAGCCTGATTCTTGCGCATCATATCAACGGAAATTTTGGTCAGGTTTTTGTCGATTTCCAAAGGAAGCAGCTCAATGGCAGGACGACCAAAAGTTTGGCTGATAAATTTTACCAATTCATCTTCGGTGAACAGTTCCATTTTTACCAGGGTCGCGGTCAGCGTTTCGCCATTCATTTTCATGGCTTTATACGCTTCTTCCAATTGCTCTTTTGTAATGGCTTTTTTGCGTAGGAGGATATCACCTAAGCGGGTTTTTTTCATGTATTTTTCCTCCAACCAGGCAGTGATAACGGAGCTCGTGAAAGCTGTTGTTCAACCCATTGTAGAGATTCCAGGCGGTTCGGCAAGTTTAACGCATTGGATTGTAACTTTTTGGCATGCCAAAAAGCAAAAGAAGCTATGCCTTGCGCAATCAGCATGGGTAAACCATCAACGCTTTGGTGGCGGGAAGCTGCCTTGCAAAAAGCAGTGTTGCCATGCGGTTTGTAAACGGCATCAATGGCGAAGCCATCCCCGGATAGCTGGAATGGAAAGGTGTCTGCCTCACCAAGGCCTATACTTGTGCTATTGATGATCAGCGAACACTTTTGACTTGTTGTGCTGACAGCTTGTGCCTGCCAGTCTAGAAGGTGTGTTGTCATGTGTGGGTAAAGGTGACTGGCATGATGAGCCAGGTTTTCCGCGCGCTCCTGGCTGCGATTGCAGATATAGACATCCTGTGCGCCTTGATGATGCAAAGCATGTAATATGGCCTTGGCTGTACCCCCCGCGCCAAACAAAAGTACAGGTGTTGATGCCGCGTCAATCGCCAATCCCTGGATAACGGCAGCAAAGCCTTGCCAGTCTGTATTGGTGGCTATCCAGCCCTGCTCTGTTCGTTTTAATGTGTTTGCGGCTCCTATGGCTTGTACATCATCATCGGCATTCACCCAAGGTAATACAGCTTCTTTATGGGGTATGGTCACATTCAAACCTTGTACATGCGCGGCATGCAGCCCTTCCATGGCTATTTGCAAGCGAGAAGGCTGCACCAGAAAAGGAAGGTAATAGGCATTAAGGTTTGTGGTTTGTATGAAGTAATTTTGAAACAAGGGAGATAGGGAGTGAGCAACAGGCTCACCGATAATACCATATACACTTGTTTGCCCGCTTACAGTTCGCATTATTGAAAAATAAATGATTTCAGAGTTGATGTCAAAATATGCTGGGTTTTCACCACTTATGCCGTTTTGTTACTGACTTCTGCTTGTGAGAACGTTGCCATTTCGCGGTGTAGGGCAATGGCAGACTGGAGTAATGGTAGCACCAAGGCAGCACCAGAGCCTTCGCCCAAACGCAAGTGAAAATCCAGCAAAGGTTCAAGCTTGAGATGGTTTAAGGCTACACCATGCCCGTTTTCTTGAGATAGATGGCTGGATAGCATCCATTGATGGATTTCAGGTTCCATGCTTTGTGCTGCCAAAGCAGCAGCAGCAGAAATAAAACCATCAAGGACTACAGGTATGCCTTGTTTGGCAGCTTCCACATAAAATCCAGTCATGGCTGCGATTTCAAACCCACCTGCTTGCTGAAGGTATTGATGAGGTTTTGCGCTTTCTGCCCGAACACGGGCAATGATGCGCTTCACAATATCTATTTTATGCGCGTGTGTGGCATCATCAATACCTGTGCCTCGGCCAACAATGGATTCAGGTTTACTGTTGGTAAACAGGGCAATCAAGCATGCGCTTGCCGTGGTGTTTCCAATCCCCATATCCCCCGCAATGAGCAGATTCGCGCCTTTTCTGATAGCCGATAGCGCTTCCTGCTTTCCGCATTGTATGGCTTGCTCGCATTCAGCCTGGGACATGGCAGGCGCACGCAGGCTGTTGGATGTGCCAGCATGAACTTTGCACTGGATGACATCTGGAATATGTGTGGTATCAACAGCTACACCAACATCCACAATGCTTAGGCTTGCATCAGCCTGCCTGGCCAAAACGTTGATAGCAGCACCACCCGCAGCAAAATTTTTGACCATTTCCCCTGTAACTACGGAAGGGAAAGCGGATACCCCTTCCTCACAAATGCCATGATCGCCTGCAAATACAGCGATATGAGCCTGTATAGGGTCAGGGATGACTTTGCCTTGTCTGGCTGCAAACCAGCAGGCGATATCTTCGAGTTTACCCAAAGAGCCCGCAGGTTTGGTCAAGTTTTGTTGATAAGCATGCGCTTGCTGCGCAATGTCAGCATTCACTGCTTGAACGGTCATGTTTGTTCCTGTTATTTAATGATTTGCAGCTACCCACGATTGGATTTCATCATGCATGGGATGCTTGGGATATTTCTCAAGAAATGCCTGCAACTGCGTGCGACCTTTTGCCTCATCACCATGCTCTGCATAACATGATGCAAGCGCAATCATAGTGTTTGCCCTGAGCATGTCACTCTTTGTAGTTTTGAGCAGGTGCTCAAAGGTTTGCGTACCTTTTTTGGCATCTTGAGACTCACACAGTTGCGTGGCGTCATCAAATTGCTTGATGTCATTGCGAAAGGCGGGGTCTTGGGTCAGATCACCTTGCCAGTAAGGTTGCAGCGCACTTTCTGTGGTTTCCGCGCCACGAACGCCTATTACGGCTGTTGTTGAAGTTCTTGTTGTGCGTTGACGGGGGATAATGCGTTTGATACGACTCCACAACGAGCTAAAGAATGAGCGCTCGGATTTGACCACTTGATAGGTATTGCTTTTTTTATGGTTTTGTTGTTCTGCTGCAATCGCATGCCCTGAAAGCAAGCCCAGTGTCAAAAGCAGGATAGTAAAATATTTCATGTGCTTCTCCTCAATATTTCCATCATTACTTTTTATTCATTACCTGTCTGTGATACAGGTCATAACTTACTGCTTTAATAGCAATGCCAGTGCATGATAGCGTGTTGGCACTTGCTCATCAGTCTGCGTGGCTTGCTCGAACATGGCTTTGGCTTTCACTGCATCGCCCAGCTTGTAATATACCATTGCCATATTCACCATAATGTCCGGGTTGGTTTCCACATCCAGCGCCTTTTCATACATATTCAGCGCTTCCTTGAACTTGTGCTGCAGAAAATAGATGTTTCCCATGTTATTCAGTGCGGCAGGATTGCTGTCATCCTCAGCCAGAATCTTTTGTAGCTCAGTTGTCGCCTGGTCATATAAACCACTTTGCGCATAAACGATGGCAATTTGCATGTTGGCTTCGATATTGTTGGGGTCTAAGGCAAGCATCATGCGATATGGGCGCACTTGCCGTTCCAGAGCCTTGACTGACAGAATCTCCCATTCCTTTTCAATTTTAGCGCCAAGCGCTTCCGGACTTGGAATCTCAACAGTGAAATCCGCAGGTGGTAATGTTACGGGAGGATAGCTTTGCCAGGCTTTTGCCAGAGGCATGATTTTCATTTTGCCCTGTTTGCCATACAAATGATATTTGCGAGCGCCTTCAGCCCAGGCCTCAGTAAAGCTTGTAGCAATCAGTGTTGCCTCCACAGGAACCCAGACTTCACCATCAATAATGGCCAGTGCTTCATCATTGGAGCTAATCCAGTCTTTTTGTGCTTCAGGCACGCCTGTGTTAAACATCATCAACAAGTGTTGAGGTACATCCAGTATGGCGGTTTCCATACCCAGGTTGGCTAACGCGGCACTAAGCAGAATGGATAAATCATCACAGTCTCCACTGCGTTTACGCAAGGTTTCCCTGGGGAATTGCACGGTATCCAACTGTGTTGCTCCCAGTTGGTCGTAAGGTGTATTGGGGTCGAGCAAGTATTTGATGCCATAAGCGGATAAGCCATTGAACACAGTCATTGCCTTGGCAACATTGGCATTGACAGCACCCTTTTGCGGCAAATACGCATTGACAAGTTGGCGAGTAAATGTGGCGAGTGTATCATCCTTGGGTGTGGCAAATGAACCAACCATATCCAGGTTATCCCAAACAATGGCATTTTTGCCGTAGATGGTTAGCGGTGTATTCAATGTTTCGACATGGGGTTTACCCGCCATGTAATACTCCGCGCGTACCTCTGTTTGCACACTGGTATCTTCATCAATATCAAGGATACGGTTGTTAAAGGCTGCAAGCAGCGGTACTTCAACTTCCGCGCCAGCAGCAATACGCTCGACCACGGCAGTAGTCGGGAAATCCATATATTCCTTAATCAATAATGAGACTTTCACATTGGAATAATCAATGCCAGCTTCATTTTTAAGAATCAATTTGCCTATCGGCTTATCGGTGTACTGTTTGTATGCTGCTGAGAAGACACGATAATAATCCAGCTGTTTAAGTTTGGGACCCAGCAAATTGCCGCCTGCATCCACAGAACGTTTTTTCTGTAAATAGGCCAGGTTAAGTTGCTGTTTGTATTTGGCATTGTCAGGCGCAAGCTCTACGGCTTTTTCCAGTGACGTGATGGCTTTGTCAAACGATTGTCGGGCAAGGTAGATGCTTCCAGTCAGGACCAAAGGTTCAGCGCTACGAACATCCAAAAGCGCTGCTTTTTCTGTGATGGCAAGCGCTTCATCATACATATGGTTGCCGATATAAGCCTTGGCCAGGTGTAAATGAACATCCATGTTGGTATCATCAATGGCCATGGCTTGTTTTAGTGTTGCGATACTATCGCGAATCATGCCACGCGCGTTTTGCACATCAGCCAAAACAAGGTGGGCAGGTATGGATTTGGGGTCAAGTTTCAGGGCTTGATGTGCAACGGTATCCGCTTCATTCATGTGCCCGGACTGCATCAATGCTTTGGCATAACCGATAAGTGCATCCACATTTTTACTGTCAATGGCTGCGGCTCGTTCATAGTGCGTAAGCATACAAGGCACATCATTTTGGCTTTCACAGGATGCGGCAAGACGCATATGTACCGCAAAGTTGTTATCATCCAGAGCAGCAGCCTTTTTCAAGTATTCACGTTCACGGTTGGGCTTGTTGATTTTCACATAAGCGTCAGCCATGGCCAACCAAATATTGGCATTGTCAGGCTCGGTTTGACCGGCTTTGGCAAGCATAGCCAGAGCTTGGGGTGCTTTATCTTCAGCAAGCGCAATACGACCAAGGATATAATAAGATGTACCTTTAAGGGCAGGAATACCTGCCATTTTAGTGGCTAAAGCCCTTGATTTCTCAAGGTTGCCTTGCTCAAGGTGCAGCACAGCAAGCTCCGATAAGGCTTGCGCGTGTTCAGGCGCAATGGCAAGAGCATTGTCGTAGCTGGAAATAGCTTGAGTGTACAAGGCATGTTTTTGATATGTCCGTGCCACAGCAAGCCATGCTTGCACATCCTGACCTGCCAATTGACTGGCTTTCATCAGCTCTGCCTTGGCACTGTCTTCCGCGCCCAGTTCGAAGTTGGCATCGGCAAGTTTAAGATGCCACAAAGCCGAGGTTGGCTCTAAAGATACAGCCTGGTCCAAATAATAAATAGCGCTGGGTATATCATCCATAGCCATCAATGCCGATGCGGCAAGGCTGTATAGCGTGGCATCAACATGGCCTTTTGCTTCGCTATCGTCCACCAAAGCCTTCACATCCAGCCATGCCTGCTTTTGCATCAGAGCCCTGGCTTGCAGGTGCAACCCTTGTTGCTTGTACTGTTCAAAAGAAGCCAGTTGTTTGAAGGTTGCTACAGCATCATCAAATTTGCCCAGCTCCAGCTCTGCCTTACCCAGGTATAGCCACGCGCTGGCATGGTTGGGGTTGTTCTTGGTGGCTTGACGAAACAAGGCGTAAGCAGGTTCAAAATTGCCAGCCTGGAATTGCTTGTAACCCAACCAGAAATCATCCTGATAAGCAGGCGACAACGCGCTTTCCTTGCCATAGGGGCTAACTGCTGTAACCTTGTATTCAACGGCCTGGATTTGGGTCCTGTCTCGCTGTAATTGCGCGGGTATACTTTCTTCAAGTTTGACAAAAGGTGAGGAAATACTTTCTCTGCCATAAACGCGATAGTAGCCGGCAAAGTTCAGGCCAGGTGGCGTCCATTGCATTTCAAGTGTTTTTTCATCACCGGCCAGTAAAACATTGCTCACCTGCTTGGGTGCGCGTTGTATCAAAAAAGTATGGCGCGCACGCGTGCCCAAGTCAACCAAAGCAAGGGCAGCAGGGTTGTTTGGTATATGGTTAAACAGCCAGCCTTCGTTACTGCTGCCAAAGAATCCGCCTTGTGCCGCAAAAATCTCATTGTTGGGGTCGATACTTAAGTCAGTCACATGAGATGCCTCTTGTTTGGCAGCTCTGACAAGCGATGGCACATCTTTGGCGTGGCTGGAGAAAGCAGCTTTCCAGGCCTGGTCATAACCTGTCTTGGCAGCTTGTTGCAACGGTGAAAAGCGATAGATAAAACGATTGTTCTTGTACATCCAGACGCTTAACGGGTTGGTTTCCAAGGCTGCCATGATATAGAGCGTATTATCTTCATCCACCATGACATCATACAGTTTGGTAAAGGCCATGGGATGTTCTTCGGGTTCACCAATTTGCCGCTTGAGCTCACCTTTGGCATTATACACAAAGACCTTGTTAAGCTCGGTATCACCTACATAAATTTGTCCGCGTTTATCCACGGCAATCATGCTGGGTTCATCCAGCTTGCTTGTGTCTGTTTTAAGGTTGCCCATGGCTCTCTGAAACAAGCCATTACGGCTAAACACCTGCACACGATGATTGCCTGTATCTGCAATATAAACCGATTGTGGCGACAAGGCTAGCGCAGAAGGCTCTGATAATTCACCATCTCGTCTGCCTTTACTGCCAAAGGTAAATTGAAATGCACCTTGAGGGTCAAATACATGTACACCGGTACGATCCAACACAAAAATACCGTGTTTATCAAATGCGGCACGAACAGGGTCGTTAAACTTGCTGTTTAGGGTTTGTAACAATGTGCCATCAAAGGCACGAAGGGTGACGCTATCTTTCTTGCTGTTGATGCAAAGCATGCTTTTGGCATCGTAAATGTAGGATATGTCACAGCCAGCAACAAGTACTGAAGAAGGGTAAATACTTAACCGGTCTGCAACAGGCTTCAGCCATGGGCTTTGTTGCCAGTCCAATTGAAAGACTTCAATTTTATCATTGCCACTATCGGCAATATAAAGCCTTCCATCATGATCCAGGCTCAATGCGCTTACCTTTTGCAGTTGCCCCCGACCTTTACCAATGGTCGCAAAAGATGAGACAAGCGTCATGTTTTCCCAGTCCAGCTCATAGATGCGTCCGCTTTTTTTGTCTGCAAGCAACAACACCCCATCAGGGCGAACCGTCATGGCAATGATGCGCGCTCCCTCTATGCCAATGGCCATAAGCTCATCCTTGCCAATAATCGTATCAAGTTCACCCAAGGCAGAATAAATAGAAATGCGACCACCTTTTTCATCATCCAGGACATAAACACGACCTTGTTGATCCAAGGCCAGGTCTAAAATATCGCCCAGATTATCTTCTTCCTCTTTTTCAGGCGCGTTATTACCAAAAGCAAACAGGAATAAACCTGCGTCAGTAAATACCGAAACGCGCTTGTTACCCGCTTCAGCAATATACAACAAGCCATCATCAGACCATGCCGCGGCAATCGGCTCATCCAGTTGCCCCTCCATCTCGCCTTCAGAGGCAAAGGCTTTCCAATCGCCATCGGTACCAACCAGAAATTGATGGTTGGTTATATCTGTAACAACCGCGCGATTATCACTGATAGGCAAAACACTGGTGAACTTTTGTTTTGCCCCACCAGAAATAACAGCTTGAGGCATACCACCAAGCTTCCACTGAAAAACCTGATTGCTGGTATCTGTTACCCAAAGTGTGCCATCTTCGGCATGCAGAGAGGATATGGATTTCACTTTCACACCAGGTAACTGTGCTGCCGTGATGCTATCGACCAGTGCTGGTGCGGCTTGCAGCGCCCATGGAAAAAGGCCGAAGGCAAGCGTCAGACCATATGAAATATGCTTTGTGAGTCCACGCATAATTGTAAGAAACCTCACTTTTTAAGAAACTAATACCCTAAGTTTAGCAGAGTCCAAGCAGAGCACAAATTGTTTTTTGTATCTTATATCACTTGTATAGGAATCACATTATCGCGCCCCGCGTAGCCTTCATCTTTGTACCATGCCTGGGCATACAAGGCTTCAAACGTGGCGCGGATGCGCCCATCTTTATCTGTAAAATGTTCACTGTAATAAGCCTCAATATCACGCAGCAAGGCTCTGCCATACAA
>CAZLES010000019.1:0-10400 GCA_964558615.1 uncultured Zetaproteobacteria bacterium | reverse complement strand
TGCATCACTCTATCTGGCATGTGAGGTTTAGCGCTTTGCCATTGATTGAGAATCAACAACATCGCAAGCACCACAACATGCAACACAAAGGCTGAAATCAAATCACGTTGGGCAAACATTATATGCTATACTTGGTTAGCGCTGCGGCTCTGTAACCAAAGAAATCTGCTTGATGCCTGCCGATTCAAGCAAACCCATCACTTGCGCGACACGCTCATAAGGTGTTTTCGCATCGCCTCGAATAAACACAGGAAGTTTGGGGTTTGCCTTGCGCATGGCTGAAATTCTTGGTGCCAGCTGATTGATATCAATAGCCTTGTTTTGCATAAACAATGTACCATCCTGTTTGATGGAAATCACCAAAGGCTCTGTTTGCTGGCGAATTTGCGGGGCCTGGGCATCGGGCAAATCCACATTCACACCCTGGGTAAGCATGGGCGCTGCCACCATAAAGATAATCAACAATACCAACATCACATCCACCATAGGTGTGATATTGATTTGCGACATCAGTTGATGCCCATCATCCCATGCTGAATGTTTTTTAGAGTGACGCATTGTTATTGCCTGGCGTGTTGCGTAAGTACACCCATCAATTCCGAGGCAAAGCCATCCAGGCGACTATCAAGCTGCTTCATTTTACCCGTAAAAGCATTGTACGCAATCACTGCCGGAATCGCGGCAAGCAAACCAAATGCGGTTGCCACCAGGGCTTCAGCAATACCTGGGGCTACTGTGGCCAAGGATGTGTTTTGCGTTAAACCAATATTCTGGAAAGCATCAATAATGCCCCACACTGTACCAAACAAACCGATAAACGGTGCAGTTGAGCCCACCGTTGCCAAAAATGATAAGCCCGTACCAAATTTGTGCATTTGCATGGTCCAGGCATGGTCAATAGCATGACGGATATGCAAAGCGCTTCCCCTTTTTTCCTCTTTGATTTTGTGATATGCCGCAACCCCCTTTTGAAAGACAAAAGCCAGCGCGCTGCGATGGCCAAGTTGCCCGGTTTGCGCCTCCACCTCTTCCAAACTCGCACCACTCCAGAAGATATCATCAAAGCTCGCATCGGCAGCACCCAACGCGCGAAAGGTACGCCATTTATTGAAGATGATGGCCCATGACAACAAGGATAACAACAGCAATACCAGCAATACAATTTGAACCACAATACCTGCGTGCAAAACCAGCGTCCAAATGGATAAATGTTCATTCATGTGTTTAACTCCTGTTTGCAGCGCTGAAGCACCACCTCTGGAATACGTTTGGGGCTGCCTGCCGTACTGATACAGGCCAGTGTAATATCGGCTTCCACCAGCAATGTTTCACCACGATAGATATGTTGCTGAAACCGCAATGTTGCTCCCCTGGCTGTTATCAATTTGCTACGCACTGTGAGCAAATCATCAAGCCTTGCCGGGCGACGATAGCGCACATCCACATGCGTAACAGCAAATATCATATCCTCATCCCGGGTTAGGCCACTATTGGACAAGCCAAGCTGGCGCAAGGCTTCTGTTCGCCCTCGTTCCATAAAGTTCAGATAATTGGCATGATAGACTACGCCACCAGCATCAGTATCTTCATAATAAACCCGAATATCAACATCATGTATCATGTTTTAATGAACCCGACAAAAATACTCACGAAAGTTCCACTCGGAGGTCAGTTCATAATAGCAATCATGATCCTTAAACAACCTTTTGTTAAATTTTGCACCCAAAAGCTCGCTTTCCACAATGTAATAGTCATCCGTTTCTTCAACAATTCGATATGGAAACTCATCAGGTTTGATGCCTTCTTCACCCTCCAAAGTCGCGCTGTAGGTTTTGGGCTTGTATTCTATGGTCAACCTGCCAAAGAAATGATTTTCAAAATAGGCTTTGGCTTCGTCTGGTATGTCTTTCATGCTGCGCATGGACGCAAGTGTTTTGTCTGCGTCAGATTTCCATTTTCCTATCAGGCTGTTGGCAGGCTTATCATCGCAACCTGTCAATATAACAGCACAAATCATGCCCAGGCCTATCCCCCTGTATTTCATCATAACAAACTTCCCTGCTTGTCAGAATCAGGCAAATCTCGTTTCAAATGCGTGTATGCCAACGCTGTCGCCTTTCTGCCACGTGGTGTACGTGTGATAAAGCCTTCCTGCATTAAATAAGGCTCCAGCACATCTTCAATGGTATCTCGCTCTTCCGCGATGGATGCGGCAAGCGTATCAATACCGGCAGGACCTCCCGCATATTTGTCAATCAATGCTGCCAGCAATTTACGGTCAAGGTAATCCAGACCGTATTCATCCACATCCAGGCGGTCTAATGCGGATTGCGCGACCTGGAGCGTAATTTTTCCACCATGCTCAACTTCTGCAAAATCACGAACACGGCGCAACAAACGATTGGCAATACGTGGAGTTCCCCTGGAGCGCTTGGCAATTTCTTCCGCACCATGGTGATCCGTTGCGATATCAAGCAAAGATGCTGATCGCTTCACGATATGTGTTAAATCTTCATGATTGTAAAATTCCAAACGCATCATCATACCAAAACGGTCCCGCAAAGGATTGGTAAGCAGCCCTGCTCGCGTGGTTGCACCAAGCAATGTAAAGTGAGGCAAATCCATCTTGATAGAACGTGCGGCAGGCCCTTGACCAATCACAATATCCAACTGAAAGTCTTCCATGGCAGGATAAAGGATTTCTTCCACTTGTGGGTTCAGGCGATGAATTTCATCAATGAAAAGCACATCTCCTTCTTCCAGATTGGTCAACATGGCTGCCAAATCTCCCGGTTTTTCAATCACTGGCCCTGATGTGGTACGAATTTGCGAGCCCATCTCCCTGGCAATAATGTTAGCCAGCGTTGTTTTGCCAAGACCTGGTGGCCCATACAATAGTACATGGTCCAAAGATTCACCGCGCTGCTGCGCTGCTGCAATGAACACGGAAAGGTTTTCACAAATCTTGGGCTGCCCAACATATTCTTCCAGGGTTTTGGGACGAAGCGCTGAATCCCAGGCATCCTCACCTTGAGAGGCCGATGCCATCATTCTCCCTTCAAAACCGGCCTCTTCATCACCCAAAGGTTCAAAGTTTGACATATCGCTCATAATATTTTGAGCGCCGTGCGAAACATAGCCTCAAAATCGAGGGAAGCATCCACCGATTTTAATGCCTTATCAATCTGCGCGGGCTTGTAGCCTAAATTGACCAAGGCGGATTTAACATCCTGCTGCAAGCTGTTTCCTGTTGTAGTGCCTGCTGCTGCCATATCTGCATCCACAAGCTTGCCCCGTAACTCCAAAATCAGTCGTTGTGCCGTTTTCTTGCCAATGCCCGGAGTGCGTGCAATGGCAACATCATCACTGTTTTCAATGGCTTGCATCAAATCAGAAGCATTCATGCCAGACATTAAGTTCAGCGCTGTTTTAGCGCCAATACCAGATACCTTGTTCAAATTGCGAAACAATGCGCGTTCCTTGTTATCAGCAAACCCAAACAGGGTAAACTGATCTTCACGAACATGACTATGAATATGTAGTTCCGCCTCCTCGCCAATCCGAAGCGCGACCAAGGTTTGCATGCTTACCAGGACTTCATAACCCACACCATTCACATCCAACACCACAACACCGGAAGGGTCCAATTCACGCACCACACCTGAAAGCCAACTGATCATGCTGTTCTCCCCTTCTCATCTTCAACAAAGCGTATGATGCTTGGTTATCGCATCATGAGCAAGCCCGCCTTAAATATACAAATCAGGAAACAAACGCTGTAAATGCTTTAATTTAACCCGCATACTGCTATATACGGATGCGTCTTTGAGTGGCAACTTCAAAGGATTTGACAATATCGCGGCCGAACTTGGTACATGCGTACGATGCGCGCCCTGCCAAATACCGTCAAAAATATCATCCTTGGTCAATGAGCTTAACACCAAATGCGCCATGTGTATCAGCATCACCGAGGCCTGCACATCTGGCGGCCAGGTCTCTGGCTTTTGCCAGCACGGAAAATGATGGTAATAAATAAACCTGTGCAATTTGCGCGGAAGCTTCCAGTGCAAGGCCAGCATCATGCCCGCATCAATATGCGAATAACCCAACACATCAATTTCAGCCAACAAAGCATCCTGCCCATCATCAATATGTTGCTTGAGCTGAGCTAAAGTATCATCATCTTCCAAATGCAAAATCACCAGCTTGCCAATATCGTGAAGCAAACCAAACATGGCAGCCGATTGCCCATCAACAACAGGACTGTATTCGGACAACATCCTTGCAAACAAAGCAATAGCCTGCCCATGAAACCAGATTCCTCGTACATCCAGTGATGACGCTGGTGATGTAGCAAAATCCGGGGCAACAGCGCTTAATACCAGGCTTTGTGCCGCATCCATACCAATACGTGTTAAAGCCAGCGCTACATCCGTATTTTCTTTAGCACCTGCGGGAAGATATGCGGCAGTATTACACATTCTAAGAATATGTGCGGTAAGTATGGCATCCTGCTCAATCACCTTGGCCAAATCCGCAGGAGAACTGGTTTCATCATCAAACACCGCTTGCACTTCATACCAAATTTCAGGTAATGCGGGAATGGTTTCTATGGCTTTTTTCAAGCGCCGTAAAACATCCTTGCTTAATTGTGGTGGCTTACGCATATCAAAGCGTGGCTGCTCGGGAGCAGCCTTTGACTCAACAGCAAAAGCGCTCAATAATGTATGAAAATCAACAGTTTCCTTGCTGGCTTCAGATGCTTGGGTGTTCAATTCGCTACTTAACTTGCGGATACTGGTATTCAAATCTGAAAACGTAGTTTCTGCTTCTTCATTGCTCAGGCTTGGTGTTAACGATGATTTGATGCGATTCAAGCCTCGAATCACTTCCAGACAACTTTTTGGCCTGTCATCTGGTTTCTTCGCCAGTAACCTTAAAACCATCTCATTCAAGGCATCTGGAATGTCAGGATTTAACTCTTGCGGATTTTGCGGCGCTTGCCTCACCTGCTTTTCCATAATCTCGAATTCTCCACCACCTGTGGACATAAACGGTAAAATAGCTGTGGTCATGCGGTAGAGTACAATACCAAAGGCATACAAGTCTGTGTAAACGCCAATCTCCTGACCCAGAATTTGCTCTGGCGCCATATACATATAAGTACCTACGGTAGCGCCATTTTCTGTAATATCCTCATTACCTTTAAGCTGTTTGGCAAGCCCGAAGTCCATCAGCTTGATTTCCTGATTATCCGTTAAAAAGATATTGGAAGGTTTCAAGTCACGGTGAATCACACCATGTTTATGCGCTTCTTCCAGGGCAGACAATACGGCAATGGAAATATCCAGTACCTCTGGTAAAGGCAATGCGCCTTTATGATTAATATACTCTTTCAGGTTACAGCCTGAAAGCATCTCCATAATCAGGGCAACAATTTCACCTTCTTCATATACATCAATAAAATCAATGATATTAGGATGTTTTAGCATGGCGTGGGTTTGAATCTCGCGGCGAAATCTCAGCATATGTTTTTTATCACCTAGGCTTTGTGGGCTAAGGATTTTAATGGCAACATCCTGATCAACATCTTCATGTTTGGCGCGAAATACAACACCAACACCACCCTG
Source organism: uncultured Zetaproteobacteria bacterium (assembly GCA_964558615.1). Taxonomy (GTDB): domain Bacteria; phylum Pseudomonadota; class Zetaproteobacteria; order Mariprofundales; family Mariprofundaceae; genus Ghiorsea. The sequence continues at coordinate 4,770 of CAZLES010000019.1, read as the reverse complement.
ACCAAGCTTTTCCAATAATACATATTGCCCAAGCCTGACCTGACCATCAGCCTTGGCCAGCAGCTCACCACAAGTTGAGCAAAATATTTTACCTTCAGGGTAATACGTTCCACATGCCGAACATTTCATAGGCGCTGGATTATTAAACTTAAGCCCTGAAAGTCAAAGCTTATCAATCCAGCCCGCGTTCGCATTCATCATGGTATCGGACTCTGGAATATAAGGCTTGATATCCAATACGGGCGTACCATCCAGCATATCATGCTGGCCAATACGAATCACTCGCCCCTGAATACCCAACAATGGCACAACAGACAAACCCAAACTGTTGGGGCGGTGCGGCGCTCGTGTAGCAAACACACCATATTGATGTTGTTTGTCTCGAGGCGGCCTCACCAAAGGATTCCAGCCTTGATTCAAGTGCATCCAGTAAATCACCCAAATATGAGAAAAACTCTCCAGGTCCTGTAAGCCTTGTTCAAAGTTTTGTCCTTGATAAAGGGTAATGGTAGCGGATTGGCCATCTATGGCATACGCAGGCTGACGTGGTGTGGCAAAACGCTCTGTATATGGGCTTTGTACCACACCAATGGGAGAAAGTGTGATGGCTTCATGGGCCATCTCCTGTTTGTCACAGGCTTTGGCGTAATGTTTTTTCGGCTTTTGACGCGAAGGGTATTTCCAGTCTGCCATGCGCCTAGGCTTCGCAAACCACCTTGGGCTGCACAATCAGCGCATCATCATCCACATCCACAAAAGCAATACCACCTTTCTGCAAATCACCAAACAAGATATGGTCTGCCAAAGCTTTTTTGATTTGCTCCCGAATCAAGCGCTCCATAGGCCTTGCGCCCATTTGCGGGTCATAGCCTTGTTTGGCCAGCCATTTGCGCGCGGCAGGCGTGACATCAAGCTCCACCTTTTTCTCTTGAAGCTGCATTTCAAGCGACATGATAAATTTATCCACCACATGCATAATCACTTCTTCAGAAAGTGGCTTGAATGGAATCATGGCATCCAGGCGGTTGCGAAACTCTGGCGTAAACAGGCGTTTAATCGCTTCCTCATCACGCCCCACATTGCTGCCCGGATTAAAGCCAATGGCATTTTGCTGCATTTCAAAAGCGCCCGCGTTACTTGTCATAATCAGAATCACATGCCTGAAATCAGCGGATTTACCATTATTATCCGTGAGTGTGCCATGATCCATGACTTGCAACAGCACATTGAAAATATCCTGGTGCGCTTTCTCAATTTCATCCAAAAGCAACACACAATAAGGATGCTTGTTAATCGCGTCTGTCAACAAGCCACCTTGTTCATAGCCTACATATCCTGGAGGCGAACCAATCAGACGAGACACAGCGTGCGCTTCCATGTATTCAGACATATCAAAGCGAATCAGCTCTACCCCCATAATACGCGCCAATTGCTTCGCCACTTCTGTTTTACCCACACCTGTTGGCCCTGTAAATAAAAAGCTGCCAATCGGTTTATCTGGCGAACCCAGACCAGCACGCGATAATTTAATGCTGGAAGAAAGCTGATCAATGGCTTCATTTTGTCCAAACACGGAAAGTTTGAGGTTGCGCTCCAAGTGAGCCAAAGACTTTTTATCCGTGGATGACACTTGCCGCTCCGGGATGCGAGCCATGGATGCCACAATAGTCTCAATATCATGCACCCCCAGTTGTTTTTTACGCTTGCTCGCTGAAAGCAAATGTACCGCAGCGCCTGCTTCATCCAGTACATCAATCGCGGAATCAGGTAATTTGCGCTCTGTAATATAGCGTGACGCAAGCTTGGCTGCCTCTATAATTGCAGGCTTGCTGTATTTGATTTGGTGATGCTCTTCCAGTCGTGATTTCAGCCCCGTCAAAATCTCCACCGTATCCTGAATACTGGGCTCAACCACATCCACCTTACGGAAGCGGCGTGATAACGCATTTTCTTTTTCAAAAATTTGTCGGTACTCCTGATATGTGGTCGCCCCCATGCAGCGCAATTCACCATTGGCAAGAGCAGGCTTTAACAGGTTGGACACATCCATGGCCGAGCCATTGACTGAACCCGCGCCAATGATGGTATGAATCTCATCAATAAATAAAATAACATTCTTTTTGGCTTTTAATGCCGCAAGCACTGCTTTTAGGCGCTCTTCAAAATCACCTCTGTATTTTGTGCCCGCAAGTAAAGCACCCATATCCAGGGAATATATTTGCGCGTCTTTTAATATATCAGGCACTTGATCGTGGATAATGCGTGTTGCAAGCCCTTCGGCAATCGCTGTTTTACCCACACCGGCTTCACCCACCAATAACGGATTGTTTTTCTTGCGCCGACATAAAATATGCAAACACCTATCCAACTCTTTTTCTCGTCCAATCAAGGGATCAAGCTCTTCCAAAAGCGCCTTATCCGTTAAGTTTTCACAATATTTACTCAAAGGTGATGTATCTGCCTGTGTGCTTGCTGTTGCCGAGCCCATGTCCACCTGGTTGTCCAGGGATGATTGCACATGATCCGCACCATGTGATACAAAAGTCGTGACATCCAGACGGGTGACACCAAGCGCGTTTAAAAAATACACCGCGTGTGAATCCTTTTCAGAAAAAATGGCAACCAAAGCATGCGCACCGGTCACCACATCCTTGCCTGCCGCCTGCACATGCATCACAGCCCGTTGAATCACCCGTTGCAATCCCACACTGGCCACAGTATCCCCGCTTCCTTCAGGCAACACCGTCACATGCGTGGCAATAAAATTCTCAAGCTGCTCACGCAGCAGGGTTATATCCACATTCAGGCCATCCAATACAGCCCGCGCTTCCTTGTTATCAAGCAATCCGAGCAATAAATGTTCAACGGTCACAAACTCATTGCGTTTGATATGCGCTTGCCGAAAAATATCGTTCAAAGACTGTTCTAACTGTTCACTTAAAATACCCATACTTACTCCAGTGATTCATCTATCGCCAAATGTTTGCGCCACTATACCGCTATCTTTCTATGTTCTTGGCAGAAGCGCAAGCCTAAGCTCATAGCTTAGTCGATATAAGCTTGCTTCGCCTTTCATTTTATATGGATAGTCAACCATAAAATTTCAAGATAAGGTGTAAGCCATGACACAGATTAGAGCCCATTTTACCAGCTCTCATGTCTGGATAAAAGCGATTGCTACAATACTGGTAAGGGGCTTATTGACCCAACATCGCTTCTTTTAAATCATCATCGGCAGGCTCTTTACCCAACCAAACCATAAGCAATGCTTTTTGAAAGTCTGAGCCTTCAATGCTGCCTGCCGTTTTACCATTGATCGTTACGGTAATCACTCCTGTTTGAAAAAAATCAAACACCACTTCATCATCTTTTTTCATGTCCTGAAAGAAATTATTGAATTGATTCAGGCGTGATTGCAAGTCGCTTAGGTTCGTTTTGCTGTTTTTCTCAAAGCCTGTTGTCCAACCTGTAACAAGCTTGTCTCTGGAAACTTCGTCATACAAGAAGTGCATCAATACACGTTTGTGCCCCTCCATATTGATAGCTTGCTCAGCAGATTTCGTTTTTGTTGGCAAATACAACGCGCCAACATAAATATCAAAGAAAAATTTAGTGCGAACACCTGCGCCATTCAGCATTAATGTTTGCTCACCCACAGTGGCTTTATCGGCGATATGGATACCTTCAACCGTGACCGCATACGCAGCGCTCACCCCCATAGTCAAACATAGTCCAATAGCCAAAAGCATACGTTTCATCGTCAAGCCTCCGAGGATTTATCACATTTACAGGTGCAACCATAGGCGAAAAACACTTGTTTTACAATCAGTTAACCCATAAAGCTGTTGCTTTCATGACAGATATACCTCAAATCAGCAACTCATCCAAAAAATCAGATGTCAGCTTTTGTCTTTCTCGCCCTGATGCTTGCGTAAGCAAGGTAAGCTGGCCATCAGGGGTTAAGCGGAAACGATTGGGCTCTTGCTGTACGCGCTTCATCATCGCCATGGGTTCAATGGGTGAATGCTCGGTAAAGGTGAAGCGTACACCGCTTGGCAGGGCATCCACAGCTTTCAGACGCAAACGCTGCGCCCGCCAGCGTATCCTCGCGTTTTCAAGGCAGAGCAATGCTTCGTCTGGCAGCTTGCCAAACCTGTCTGTCAATTCTTCAAACAATAGCGATACCTGCTCATCACTTTCCACACGCGCGATACGGCGATATAACGCCAAACGCTCACCCACTTGCGGCACATAATCAGGCGGAAGAATCGCGTTCACATGCATTTCCACATCCACCGCCTCATGTGGTATCAAAGGTTTACCTTTTGCCTCTGCCACAGCTTTGGATAACATATCCATATACAAATCCAAACCTACGGCATCCATATGCCCGCTTTGCTCAGCGCCAAGCAAGTTACCCGCGCCCCGAATCTCCATATCTTGCCGCGCAATCATAAAACCAGCACCCAATTCCGAGTGTTCGGCAATCGCTTGCAATCTATCCCTAGCATCTGGGGTCATCGCTCTTGGGTCGGGTGTAAAGAGGTAGGCATAGGCCTGTCTATGCGAGCGCCCCACCCGCCCACGAATTTGATGCAATTGCGATAAGCCCAGCATATCCGCACGCTCCACAATCAGCGTATTCGCGTTGGCCACATCCAAGCCTGATTCCACAATCGTTGTACATACCAGAACATGTAATCTCCCTTCATAAAAATCCATCATCTGTTTATCCAGCTCGGCTGGCGACATTTGCCCGTGAGCAATGCC
>CAZLES010000018.1:0-10504 GCA_964558615.1 uncultured Zetaproteobacteria bacterium | reverse complement strand
CCCGTGTTAAAACCTTTGCTTTGTATGGTGGTGTGGAACAAGAGCAGCAAATTGCTAAACTACAAGATGGCATTGATATTCTCATTGCAACACCTGGACGTATGTTTGATTTGATTAACCAAGAAGTGATTAAGCTTGAAGGTGTAAGCACTTTGGTGCTTGATGAAGCTGACCATATGCTTGATTTGGGTTTTATTGAAGACATCAAATACATCAAGAAAATGTTACGCAACAAACACCAAACTCTTTTCTTCTCTGCCACCATCAATGATGAAATTAAAAAGCTTGCATATTCACAAGTGAAATCTGCAGCGATTCGTATTCAAGTTTCACCCAAGGATAAAGTGTCCAAAAACATCACGCACTTTGTCATGTTTGTTGATATGGATGATAAACGCTTCTTTTTAGAGCGATTTATCCGTGAAAACCCTGATAGTCGTATGATTGTCTTTGTACGCACCCGTGTTCGCGCTGAACGCGTTGCTAAAGCCATGGCAAGAGTTGGCATTGAAACAGTCACCATTCATGGCGATAAAGACCAACATGAACGTTCAGACATTATGCGTAGCTTCAAACAAGGGCACGGTAAGATTTTGATTGCTACCGATGTCAGCGCACGCGGTATTGATATTGCCGATATTGATTATGTGATTAACTATGACTTACCTGAACGCGAAGAAAATTATGTGCACAGGGTTGGGCGCACGGGTCGAGGTGTCAACAAAGGTACTGCAATTTCTTTTTGCGCTCCTGAAGAAAAAGAGCATCTGAACCGCATTCAAACCTTCTTAAACAAACCCATTAACGTGATAAAAATACATCTGGATGACATTAAAGAAATACGCTCATTTCCAACAGGCAATACAGGTTTGCGCAGTATCATCAATGAAGGGGTTTGGCCAGAAAGCAAACACAAACCCAAGCGTAAACGTAAAAAAACATAAAAGGAAAATAAAGCTAAAGTCGCTCCAATACCCGCCGATAGTCTTTCCTGAAAGAAACTGTAATGATTTCAGAGGAGATAGTCATGGCGATGACATTGCGTCCAACAGACGGCCTGGTAACAAGACTTTTACAGCAACAAACACGCAACCAGTCTGCAACGGCTTCAACAGCTTCTTCTCCACTCAAAAAAGCTGATCAAGTAAGCATATCTGAACAGGCTCGCTCCCATGTGCAAGGTAACCAGTTTAAACAACAGGATTTGGAATCCCGACTGCTACGTCTGTATAACCACAACCTAAGGAAGAGCTAACCTTGAAAATCTTTCCTCATTTACTGATTGCTGAAGATGATGAGGCACTCGCTGCTATTCTTCAAGAATACTTAAGTGATTTTGGCTATGATATTACCCTGGTCAACCGCGGAGATGATGCGCTGGCAAAAATCAAGGAACAACATTTTGATATCATACTTTCAGATATTGTCATGCCGGGTGCAGGTGGTCTGGATGTGTTGGCAGCAAGCTGCTCAGATCCAGTGAAAACTTTAGTACTCTTGATGACAGGCTATTCAGGTATAGAAGATGCCATCCATGCTGTGGAACAAGGCGCTTATGATTTTGTAAGTAAACCCTTTCAACTTCCTGAAATCAAGGTGCGCATTGATAATGCCGCTCGGTATCAATCCTTATTACGTCAGCAAACACACCATAAAACCCGTCATTTGGAAAGCCCTGAAGGGTTTATCGCCTATCAGTTTAATCCAGCACCACAAAATCAGGCTGGCATCAAGGCTTACCACATGCAGAAACCTATACGCCATGCTTAATATCCTCGTTGTTGAAGATCAGCCCGCTGTCAGGGAAATTATATCGGAAGTCATATCAATACTTGAAACAGATGTAGCAATTGAAGAAGCCATCAGTATCAAGGAAGCCGAATACGCCTTACGCCAACAAACATGGGATGTCATGGTAACAGACTTAAGCCTTGGTGATGGTAACTCACTGGATTTACTGGCGCTTTTACATGAGCAACGCATCATGCTCCCCCCTGTAATACTGGTCAGCGGCTTTTTATCCGCAACGCATATGCGACAGGCCCAGGCTCTCAATATCAAGCATATCCTGGCCAAGCCCTTCGAACCTGATGTTTTGCTCAGTCATATCCATAATGTACTGGCCATTCAGGACAAAACAACACCAGCAACCCATACCCAAAACAATACACATCGCCTGCTTCCTGAAGTCTTTGAAATGGATAGAAAGCTGGGGCTTTTCTTTCGCATGTTTGATGAAATGCCCAAGCAAACGGATGTCACAAGCGTATGCCAAAAAGCCTTGCATCTGGCTATGGATATGGTGCATGCAACAGGTGGTTATATTGCCTTGTTTGAACGGCATAAAGAAAAGCTTGTACGTATCACTGACCAGGGGCTGCACGAAAACCAGCGCCATACCACCTGCCATATTCATGACACACCTTTTGCGCCCCTGATTTACGCATCTGAAGAATACATTGAAACAAGCTTTGACCCACCCAAACAAGCGCAACCTTGTTGGCCTGATGTGGAAACCCAGGCATATATTGGTATTCCTATTTATTTGCAAGGCGTTGCCATGGGTGTATTATGCCTTACAGACCGCCTGGATAAGAAGCCTCTGCAGGGTGAAAGCCTGCATATGTTAGGTTTACTGGTGAAACATCTGGATACCTTGTTGGACAACCGTGCCGTGCATGCGGCGCTTGCGGATAGCATGAATGAAACATTGATTGCGCTTGTACGCTCTCTTGAGGCCAGAGACCGATATACCAAAGACCATTCCTCCAGAGTAAGCAAGCTTTCTGTTTTGTTCGCGCAAAGGCTGGGGCTGGATGATGAAAGCATCCAACTGATTCGCACAGGTGGTTTGCTACACGACATTGGCAAGGTTGGTATTGCCGACTCCATTTTACTCAAACCCGGCCGATATACCGAACAGGAATATGCCATCATGAAAGCACACCCTGCTATTGGGGATAGTATTTTAACGCACATGGATACGCTCGCCCGTGAACGCCTGATTGTACGCCATCATCATGAACGTTGGGATGGCAAAGGTTACCCTGATAAGATTGGTGGTACGGAAATACCCTTGGAAGCCCGTATCGTTTGTGTGGCTGACGCTATTGATGCCATGACAACACATCGTGTTTACAGGCAGGCCAAGCCCCTCTCATTCTGCGCAGAACAACTAAAATATGCATCAGGTACTCAGTTTGACCCACAAATTGTCAGCGTTGCTCTGGATGCAATTCAGCAAGGCCTGATTCATACCCAGGCCAAACATCATGATGATGGTGAAGGTGTCTTACCCGTACAAGCATCATTGGCACAACATTTGCGTGAGAAAATGATACAAACATAAGTAGGGGTATATCATGCCAGAGCAAAACCGCAGACAAGATTTTCGCGTAGATGATATTTTGGCGATGCACGACAAATATATCAATGCCGATGAGTATGAACAACTCAAACAACACCCTGGCATACGTTCAAAACAAAACGCAATGATACGCGATATTATAGGTAAGGATATTACATTTCATGACCTGCAAGGTGTCATTCATCATGATTTGGCCAACGCTTTGGAAACTTTGGACACCAAATTAAACTACCTGATTGGTGTGAATATGCTCAATGATGCCAATCGCAGCAACCTCAAAGAGCGGCCTGTCAACCTGAGTGTAACTGGTGCAAGTTTTAAAACAGAGCAGCATTATACCAAGGGTGACTTTATTGCGATAGAAATCATGTTGCCATCCTTCCCTCCATCTATTGTGGAACTTATCGCCAGGGTCACCTGGGTCAAACAAGAAACGTCAGAAACTCAACATATCGGTGTACAATTTATTTTTCGATGCGCTGAAGAAGAAAACAGTGTCTGTAAATATGTATTTCAGCGTCACAGAGAAAGTATTCGATTACAAAACAAGCTGTCAGAGGAAACCGGAACGTGTTCACACTAGGGCATGGATAAGCTTCATGTGGGGCAGCAGCAAACACACGTTAGCAAGGCCCTAAGCTAATGACTTGATATTTTCCTCAAGTGCTTCAACCAGCGCCTGCCCTGTTTCAAACATCAATGTTGCTGACTCGGCCTCAACCATCACGCGCAACTTTGGTTCAGTGCCTGATGCGCGAACGTTCACTCTACCCTTGTCGCCAAGCTTGTGTTCAGCCTCTTGAATCAGTGCCTGAATCCGAGCATCCGCCAATACATCCACTTGCCCTTCCATCTCGATATTCCACAGCTTTTGCGGAAAAAGCTTCAGGTCGGAGGCAAGTTCAGCCATGGGCTGCTGCGCTTCCTGCATGGCGCAAAGCAACTGCAACGCCGTCATCAAACCATCACCCGTGGTATTGTAGTCCAGCAAAATCATATGCCCGGATTGTTCCCCACCAAGGTTGCAACCTTTATCACGCATCATTTCAAGCACATAACGGTCGCCTACGTTGGCACGCAGCATATCTACACCACGCTGTTCCAAAAAGCGCGCCAGCCCCATATTGCTCATCAATGTGGTCACCACTGCCCCACCCTGCAACTGACCTTGTTGTATCAAATGCTCGGCTAAAACCGCAATCACCCTGTCACCATCAATGATTTCACCGCTGGCATCACAGGCAATCAACCTGTCTGCGTCACCATCCAAGGCAAAGCCAATATCTGCCTCAACCTCACGCACTTTATTACACATGGCTTGCGGGTATGTTGAGCCACAGTCCTGATTGATATTATAGCCTGTAGGCGCATCAAACATGGAAATCACTTCACAACCCAGCTCTTTAAACAAATGTGGCGCGATATCATAGGCAGCACCATTGGCACTATCGACAACGACTTTCAAACCTGCAAAACGTAAACCCTTAGGTAAGGTTGACTTCAAAAATTCAATGTAGCGTCCTCTGGCATCATCCACCCGTTCAGCCTTGCCTATCTCCAAGGCAGGAGGCAATGGTGGCAAATCATCCAGGGCTGCTTCAATCTCCAGTTCCACACTATCGGGAAGCTTAAAACCATCCGCGGCAAAAAACTTGATACCATTATCCCCCGCGGGGTTGTGAGAAGCAGAGAGAACCACGCCAGCATCGGCACGCAAGCTGCGCGTTAAATAGGCTACTGCTGGTGTAGGCACAGGACCAACCAGCAACACATTCATTCCCTGGGCAGTTAATCCCGCACACAGTGCCGATTCAATCATATAGCCTGAAAGTCGTGTATCCTTACCAATTAAGATATGGGGTTGATGGTTTAAATGTCTGGTCAACACATGGCCAGCTGCCCGACCAAGCCTTAGCGCAAATTCCGCGGTCATGGGTTCGGTGTTGACTGAACCTCGCACACCATCAGTACCAAAATACTTACGCATTACAAATCTCCTGGAGAAGCCATATTATCTTTCGGCTGGCTATATGTCTTATCGGATACGGGCGCGGTCGTCTCTTTCACGGGTTGCATCTCATGCTCCCGCACAGGTTCCGGCAAAGGCCGAGCCAGCTCAGGCTCTACAATTTCAGCCTCCAGCGGCACTGAAGCAGACCCCTCTTCTGAAGGCATTACGGGCACAGGCTTGGGCACAATGGACACTTGCTCTTCAGGCGTTAAAACCTGGCCATAGTCATCCGATGTTTTATCTGTCACAATATCGGCTGCCTTTTCAACCACGGGTATCCAAACCAACTCTCCACGCACACGAATTTTCAAATCTTTATTCAATACATGAATGCCTTTTCCGCTTAAAGGGGCAATTCCCGTTTCCACATCAAACGCACCTTGTGCCAAATCCAGACGTAGCGCAGTGGTCTCAATTTTATCCAGTGTACTTAGCCAAACTTCCGGGCCTGACAAGTCAACCGTAGCTGGTGTGATGACAACATGCTCCGCATGCCAACCTTGCGGCAAGTCAAATACAGGTGTGATTTCAACAGTTCTTTTCACCACATGATCCACCTGAAGCTGCACACTGTCTGGCTGAATCTTTTCAACTTTCAAACCCACCGGCAAATCAATGGTATCAACATCCAGGGCCTGTTCTATCACACCTGGCATATTGAGTGATGATGCATCCACGGAGACAAACAGGTTTTCCGCATCCAGCGCGTTGAGCTGGCTTTGCAAACCTGAAATGGTGATACTCACCTGATCTGGCAAATCATTCACAATCACCATATCCGCGGGCACATCGCGCACTTGCAAGGCAACATCCATGCGCAAAGAGCCCATCCCCTGACCATGCACCTGTATCCACAACACCAACGCAATCAAAACAGACCAAAAAGGGAGAGCAAAACGTCTGAACAAGGACATCAGGCATTACCTCCATCAAGTTCCAGGTGTGCCAGGCGTTGTTTCAAGGCTTTTGCCAGGGTTTTATCATCCAGAGCTTCACTCATCTCACCATTCTCAACCAAATGGACATCACCACGTTCTTCAGAGATAACAATCACAAGCGCGTCATTTTCTTCCGTCAAACCAATAGCCGCCCTGTGCCTTGTCCCAAACTTGCCTTGTACCTGCTTGGACTTTGCCAAAGGCAAAAGCACGCGCGCGGCACGAATCTCGGGCTGCCCCTGTTTGTCTACCGCGATAACAAGCGCGCCATCATGCAAAGGCGTTGCGGGGCAAAAAAGCGTTTCAATCAATTCTGCCTGCACATTCGCGTGAATCACCACCCCGCTTTCATCCAGGTGTTTCAGGCCTGTCTCCCGCTCAAGCACAATAAGCGCGCCCCAACGCTTTTGTACCAGAGCGTTACTTGCTTCCACAATGGATGCAATCAATTGTTGATGCGGAGACACTGAGCCCGATAACGGGTTAACAGCCACACGCATCAGACCTTTACGAATTTCCGCCTGAAACAATACAACCAGAATCACAATAAATACGGCAAAAACCTGATTAAATATCCACTCCACCGTTGGCAGGCCAAATCTGCGTGCCACTTCATACAATATCAGCATGACGGCCAGACCAATCAACATCTGTTCAGCATGCGTGCCACGAATCAAACGCAGCACATAATAAATAATCAGTGCCACCAGGCCGATATCAAGCACATCAATCCATGTGATTTGAAGATTACCTATGAACATACAACTCTCTCTTTGCTCTGGTGGTCAGCAAGCGCGGCAGCAAGCAGCACTGTTTTACGTTGCAGCGCGCAATCATGAACCCGAATCATATCCGCACCACAAAAGATACCAATGGCTGAACTGATAGCTGTCTCAAGCTCCCTGTCTGACACCTCCGCTCCTGTCACTTGCCCCAAAAATGATTTGCGTGATGTACCCAGAAGTATGGGCATACCAAATGTTTTCTTCAATTGGCCAAGATTCGCAATCAGCTTGAGGTTATCTTCCAGACGTTTACCAAAACCTATACCGGGGTCTAACAGTATGGATGAAGCCGCAATACCTGCCTGAACACAAGCTTCAATGCGTTGTTCAAAAAATTGAAGCACCTCTGCCACCACATCCTGATATTGAGGGCGAAGCTGCATGGTTTGTGGTGTCCCCTGCATATGCATCAAACACACATCTACACCTGATGCGGCAACAATATCAACACTTTCAGCGTCAAACTGCAGCGCTGTCACATCATTAACCATGGAAGCACCCGCATCAATCGCGGCTTTCATCACTTCCGCTTTCATGGTATCCACAGATACCATAATGCCATCATTTGCCAATAACCGAATCACGGGGATGACACGCCTTAATTCCTCTTCAACCGATACAGGTTGCGCCTGGGGGCGAGTGGATTCACCTCCGACATCAATCACATCCGCACCTTGTTGAATCATGGCTTGTGCCTTGGCCACAAGCCCCTTCACATCAGGTGAACCTGACACAAAGGCTTGCCCGTCCGAAAATGAATCAGGGGTGCAGTTTAACACCCCCATCATCCATGCTGCCCTGGATTTCTGACGCAACCAAGCGGACTGCAATATTAGCTCTCTTGACTTCTTCCTTCATCAGGAACGTCTTTACCTTGTACCTCATCACCATCATGAAGCGCAACATCTTCATCATCTGAAGGCTCTCGTTTGGTGACATTACCCGTATCTTTACGTTTAATTTTCTCACCCTTAAGTAACGCTTGTACTTCTTTGCCCGTTAAGGTTTCATATTCTAAAAGCCCTTGTGCAATCAATTCCAATTGGTCTCTATGCTCGGTAAGAATAGTTCGCGCTTTCTCTTCAGCAGCATCAATAAAAGCACGCACTTCCTCATCAATAAGTTGTGCGGTTTTATCAGAAATATGTTTGCTTTGCGTGATTGAGCGCCCCAAAAAGACCTCTTCCTCATTTTCCGAATAACGCAACCTACCTAAACGATCACTAAAGCCATACTCTGTTACCATAGCTCTTGCAATCTTGGTTGCTTGCTGAATATCGTGGCCTGCGCCTGTGGTGATATTTTCTTTCCCAAATACCAACTCTTCGGCTACACGACCACCAAACAATGAAGCAAGGCGGGATTCCAACTCAATTCGAGACTGGCTCAATCTGTCACGTTCAGGCAAGTTCATGGTCACACCCAGCGCCCTGCCTCGTGGAATAATCGTGACTTTATGCAAAGGATCGTGTTTGGGGCTGTGAATGCCCACCAAGGCATGCCCTGCTTCATGGTATGCCGTCAGCGCTTTTTCTTCTTCCGTCATGGCCATGGAGCGGCGCTCTGCGCCCATCATCACCTTATCTTTTGCCTCTTCAAAGTCTTGATTGGTCACCTTGTCGCGATTATAGCGTGCCGCGTTTAATGCAGCTTCATTCACCAGATTTGCCAAGTCCGCACCAGAGAAGCCAGGCGTACCTCGCGCCAAAGCCTTGATATCCACATCTGATGCCAATGGCACTTTTTTCATGTGAACCTTGAGAATGGCAATACGACCCACCAAATCAGGGTTACCTACGGTCACCTGGCGGTCAAAACGACCAGGGCGAAGCAAGGCAGGGTCAAGCACATCAGGCCTGTTGGTGGCAGCCACCATAATCACGCCTTCATTGGCTTCAAAACCATCCATTTCAACCAGCAGTTGGTTTAATGTTTGCTCACGCTCATCATTACCGCCACCAAGGCCCGCACCCCTGTGCCTGCCCATGGCATCAATTTCGTCCACAAAAATAATACATGGCGCATGCTTTTTGGCCTGTTCAAACATATCCCGAACACGAGATGCCCCCACGCCTACAAACATTTCAACAAAATCAGAGCCTGAAATGGAAAAAAATGGCACCTCTGCTTCACCAGCAATAGCACGCCCCAACAAGGTTTTACCAGTGCCTGGAGGGCCAACCAATAAAATACCTTTGGGAATCTTGCCACCCAAACGGGTAAACTTTGAGGGGTCGCGCAAAAATTCAATCACTTCCGTGACTTCCTGTTTGGCCTCATCGCACCCTGCAACATCATCAAAGGTTACCCTGTCTTTATGTTCCGTAAGCAGCTTGGCCTTGGATTTACCAAAGCCCATCGCGCCACCTTTGCCGCCACCCTGCATTTGCCGCATAAAGAAAATCCATACCGCAATCAGAAGCAACATGGGGAACCATGAAATTAGAATGGTCAGAAACAATGATTCTTCCCTGTGACTGGCTTTGACCTCCACCTTGTTATCAATCAAACGCTGCACCAATGTTGGGTCATCTGGCAGCTCCAGCTCAAAACGCGTGATATTGCCCGCGTCATCACGGTAGTGACCAACAGCATGCTTGTCCTGAATCAAGACATCATCCACCACACCCTGATCAACCTTTTCCAGGAATGCTGTGTAACTCATGCCCAGGGTTTTACCTCCCATAGGACCACTGAACATGTTAAATATGCTCATCATCGTCATCACAATTACAATCCACAGCAATAAGTTCTTACTCATGTTTCATCCTCTGTCACTGCGCTCCTATTTATAGTACAAGCGCTTATTTCCTTGGCAAAGTTGCAAATATTTTCCTTGCTTATACAAACAACAGCCTGACAAGTTTAACCAGCCATGACCACCATGTTGCTTCCATTGCTCAATAGCTTGAATATGCCTTCTGCCAAATACTTTACCATCCGCAAAAAGAATACCAATCATTTTTTGCAATACATAAACCCGAACAGGCGCTGACTGTTGCTGCCAACGCTGCCAGTCCACCTGTGTATATGCCACACCTTTTTGAGAAAGCTTTTCAATAACAATATCTTGCGCCAGTGCCTCAATCTCCTTCTGAACCCTTTTTGCTTGCTTTTGCCAGCGCAAGAAAAGTGTTTGGGGATGGGTGCCCAAAGCCCGCATGGCGGGAAATATTTGATGGCGAATTTTATTACGCCAAAGACGATTGTCCGCATTACTCGGGTCATTAAACCATGATGCATGCCTTTGCCGCAGGTAGGCTTCTATACGGCTACGAGAAACATCCAGAAAGGGCCGCCAAATGTTCAGCTTGTCATGTTTCCGGTATGGCTGCATAGCCATACAACCAGCCACACCAGACCCTTGCAGCAAACGCATCAACACTGTTTCTGCCTGGTCATC